>NZ_JANLOG010000104.1:0-54194 GCF_025466205.1 Pseudomonas sp. 13B_3.2_Bac1 | reverse complement strand
TATCAAGTGAGTTCGAAGGTATCCGCATCCAGATTCGCCGGAAAGCGCTCGCGATACGCCGCCAATGGCGCGGCTTCCAGCACGACCTTGAACACGCCGTCCGCCTCCCCCGCCGCCAGCAACGTTTCACCCTGAAAATCCAGCACCTGACTGTCGCCGGTATAGGCGAAGCCCTTGCCGTCGGTGCCAATGCGATTCACAGCCGCCACATAGCACAGGTTTTCAATCGCCCGCGCCGGCAACAAGCGGTTCCAGTGCAGCCGCCGTGCGCCCGGCCAGTTGGCGGTGTACAGCAGCAGATCGGTGTCCTGCGCGTCGCGACTCCACACCGGGAACCGCAGGTCGTAGCAAATCAGCGGCCGGATGCGCCAACCCTTGAGTTCGAACTGCACCTGGCGCTCGCCGGGAGTGTAGTGATTGTGCTCGCCCGCCATACGGAACAGGTGGCGCTTGTCGTAATGCCAGACTTCGCCGTCCGGCCGCGCCCACAGCAGGCGGTTGCGATGGCTACCGTCCGCCGCCTGAATAATCACGCTGCCGGTGATCACCGCATTGAGCTTCGCCGCCTGCGCCTTCATCCATTTGCTGGTCGGGCCATGCTCGGCTTCGGCGAGGGTTTCCGATTCCATGGAGAAGCCGGTGGTGAACATCTCCGGCAGGATGATCAGGTCGGCGCCGCGGGCCTGCTCCAGCAGCACGTCGAAGTGCTCAAGGTTGGCCTGACGGTCGTGCCAGGCCAGACTGGTCTGGATCAGCGCCAGGTGAAGATCGGGCAATGCACTCAGATCACGCATAGTTTTGCCGCTGCCTCGCGCAGCGTCTCCTCGCGTTTGGCGAAGCACAGGCGCACCAGGCGCTGGCCTTCGGGTGGATTCTGGTAGAACACCGACACCGGTATGCTCGCCACGCCATGTTCGCGGGTCATCCAGATCGCCATGTCGACGTCGTTCAGGTCAGGGCGAATCTGCGAGTAGTCGACCAACTGGAAATACGTACCGGTGACGCGGGTGAAGGTAAAGCGCGACGGCGCCAGCAAATCGCAGAACAGGTCGCGCTTGGCCTGATAGAAACCCGGCAGCTCTTCAACGTGCTCCGGGTGTTCGGCCATGTAATCGGCCAGGGCGTACTGCAGCGGCGTGACCCCGCAGAAACTGACGTACTGGTGCACCTTGCGCAGCTCGGCGGTCAGCGCCGGTGGCGCCACCACGTAGCCGGTTTTCCAGCCGGTGACGTGATAGGTCTTGCCGAATGAGCTGACCACGAAGGCGCGCTGATACAGCTCTTCGTGGGCCAGCACGCTAACATGCGGCACACCGTCGAACACCAGGTGTTCATAGACTTCGTCGCTGATGAGGTAGATGTCCCGACCCCGGATCAACTCCGCCAGTTGATCCAGTTCGGCACGGCTGATCAGTGCACCGCTCGGGTTGTGCGGGGTGTTGATGACGATCATTTTCGTGCGCGGGCTGAGGGCCGCAGCAAGCTTGTCGAAATCGATGGAGAAATCGTTCGGGTTCAGTTGCACATGCACGCAGCGGCCGCCCGCCAACTGCGTCGCCGGCTCATAGCTGTCGTAGCACGGGTCGAACACGATGACTTCGTCGCCGCTGTGGATAACCGCCTGAATCGCACAGAAGATCGCCTGAGTCGCGCCCGGCGTCACGGTCACTTCGCTATCGGCATCGACTTTCACACCATAGCTGCGCGCGATCTTCGCCGCGATCTGCTCGCGCAGCGCCGGCAGACCGGTCATCGGTGAATACTGGTTATGGCCGCTGGCGATATGCCGACCGACCGCGTCACGCAGGGATTGTGGGCCGTCGAAATCAGGAAAACCCTGGGACAGGTTGATCGCTCCGGTCTGCGCTGCGAGCTGAGACATCTGCGTGAAAATAGTGATGCCGACATTCGGCAGCTTACTGGTGATCATCGAGGGGTTCCCTGCTCTACACCCGGCTCTGACGGCGGCGCGGGAGAGCCCGAGAATAGCCCATCCGGCGCCCATAAAAAAAGGGCGCCCAACCGGGCACCCTTCTTTATCGCCAAACCCTGTAGGAGCTGCCGCAGGCTGCGATCTTTTGATCCCGCCTTCAAAGCAAAGTCAAAAGATCGCAGGCTTCGCCAGCTCCTACAGAAGCGGTTGAGCATTCCCACGCAATTGTGGGAACAATCAGCTTGATCACTTCTTGTCGCGGCGCTTCTTGCTGGCTTTCTTGTTGTGCGACATCAAGCGACGCTTCTTGTTGACCTGGCGGTCGGTCAGCGTGTTCTTGTTGCCTTCGTACGGGTTCTCGCCGCCCTTGAACTCGATGCGGATCGGCGTACCGACCAGCTTCAGCACACGGCGGTAAGTGTTCTCCAGATAGCGCACATACGACTTCGGCACTTTCTCGATCTGGTTACCGTGAATCACGATGATCGGCGGGTTCGCGCCACCCAGGTGAGCGTAACGCAGCTTGATCCGGCGGCTGTTGACCATCGGCGGCTGGTGCTCGCTGACCGCGTCTTCGAGAATCTGCGTCAGGCGGCTGGTCGGCCAGCGGGTCACCGCCGACTTGAACGAGTTCTGTACCGAGGCGTAGAGGTTGCCCACGCCGGTGCCGTGCAGCGCCGAGATGAAGTGAATATCGGCGAAGTCGACGAAGAACAGACGACGTTGCAGCTCGACCTTCACATAGTCACGCTCGCTCGGGGTCATGCCGTCCCATTTGTTGATCGCGATCACCAGCGCACGACCGGCTTCGAGGGCAAAGCCCAGCAGGTTAAGGTCGTGATCGACCACGCCTTCGCGGGCGTCCATCACGAAGATCACCACGTTGGCGTCTTTGATCGCCTGCAGGGTTTTGACCACGGAGAATTTTTCGACTTCTTCGTGGATCTTGCCGCGCTTGCGCACACCGGCGGTGTCGATCAGCGTGTACTTCTCGTCGTTACGCTCGAACGGGATGTAGATACTGTCGCGGGTTGTGCCGGGCTGGTCGTAGACGATCACCCGGTCTTCACCGAGCATGCGGTTGACCAGGGTCGACTTGCCGACGTTCGGACGGCCGATGATGGCGATCTTGATCCCGTCTTTTTCGCTCGGGCCAGGAATGCGCTTGGCTTCCTCGCCTTCGGCAACGATCTCTTCCTCTTCGCCTTCCGCCGGTTCGTCATCATCACGCGGGAAATCGCTCAGTGCCGCTTCCAGCAGTTGAGTGATACCACGGCCGTGAGCACCGGCGATCGGGATCGCGTGGCCCATGCCCAACGGGGCGAATTCGGCGCGGGCCATTTCCGGGTCGATGTTGTCGACCTTGTTGGCGACCACGTGGGAACGCTTGTTACGCTTGCGCAAGTGTTCGGCGATCATCTGGTCGGCGGCGGTGAAACCGGCCTTGGCATCTACCAGGAACAGCACAACATCCGCTTCTTCAATGGCCAGCAGCGACTGCTCGGCCATTTTTTCGTCCATACCGTGTTCGTCACCGGAGATACCGCCGGTGTCGATCAGAATGTAGGAACGCCCTTGCCACTTGGCCTCACCGTACTGGCGATCACGGGTCAGACCGGACAAGTCGCCGACGATGGCGTCACGAGTCCTGGTCAGGCGGTTGAACAAGGTGGATTTGCCGACGTTCGGTCGGCCCACCAGGGCGATTACGGGAACCATGCGGCTCTCCACTTCGTTATTTCAGAAAATACAAAAGCCGCTGCGAGGCAGCGGCTGGTGCTCGGGGCAACACTGTGGGAGCGGGCTTGCTCGCGAAAGACCGTAGCAGCACCGCGTTTAATCAGGCTGTACGCGTCTTCGTTGACGCCCTTCGCGAGCAAGCCCGCTCCCACAAGTGAAGCTGCCTGGGGCGTTAACCCCAAGCATAGTTGTTACTTGATGGTCAGGGCTTCCAGTTTGCCGCTGTTGCCATACACATAGATCGTGTTGCCCACCACCAGCGGACGGGCACGCAGGCCGTCACTGTCGATACGCTCACGACCCACAAAACGACCGTCCACCTGGCTCAACAGGTGCAGGTAACCTTCCAGGTCACCGACGGCTACGTAGCTGGAGAATACTTCCGGCGCCGACAACTGACGGCGAGCCAGCGAGTCGTTGCTCCACAGTGCAGTGGTCGAACGCTCGTCAACGCCTTCAACGGTGCCCGAAGACAGGCTCACGTAGACGTTGCCGAAACCTTGAGCGACACCGGCATAGCTCGATGCATCGCGCTGCCAGAGTTGGCGACCGCTCTGCAGATCAAGTGCTGCCACGCGACCCTGGTAGCTGGCAACGTACAGCGTTTCGCCGGACAGCAGCAGGCCGCCGTCGATGTCGACCACGCGCTCCAGTTCCGAACGACCGGTTGGAATCGCGACCCGTTGTTCCCAGACCGGCACACCGTTGGAAATGTCCAGGGCGACCACTTTACCGGTCGACAGGCCAGCCACCGCGAGGCGGTTGGTCACGACCGGTGCGCTGGTGCCGCGCAGGGTCAGTACCGCTGGGGTGCTGTCGTAAATCCAGCGACGGTTGCCGGTGGCGGCATCCAGGCCGATCAGACGATCGTCCTGAGTCTGTACCACCACGACGTCACCGTTGTTGGCCGGCGGCGCGAGGACTTCGCTGGAAACCCGGGCGCGCCACTTCTCTTCGCCGTTGATGGCGTCGAGCGCAACGATTTCACCCTTGAGGGTACCGATCGTGACCAGACCGTAACCCACGCCAACGGCGCCGGAAACAGGCAGTTCAAGCTCTTTTTTCCACTTCACGTCGCCGTTGTTGCGATCCATGGCCATCACGATGCCGTTCACGTCGGCCGCGTAGATGGTGTCACCGTCGATCGCCGGTACCAACATGTTGTAGGTTTCGCCCTGACCGTCACCGATCGAACGACTCCACTGCTTCTGCAGAACGACTTCTTCTTTGAAGGAGGTCAGTTCGGCCGGTGGCAGTTCTTTTTTGCTGTTGCTGCTGCAACCCGCGGCCAGAATGGCCAGAGCCAGCAATGCTGCATGCTTCCAACGGATCACGTCACGCATCCCCTTTGGCCAGGTCGTCGAGCTTGATTTGAAGGCCACCGACTGCCGCTTCATCCGACAGTGCCGCCTTGGCTTTTTGATACGCGGTGTTCGCTTCGTCAGTACGACCCAACTGAACCAGCAAGTCGCCCTTGAGTTCTTCGCGAGTGGCCAGGAACGCCTTGTCAGCATCACCGTCGAGCAGCTTCAGGGCTTCATCGGCCTTGTTCTGCGCACCCAGCACCTGCGCCAGACGCTGACGGGCGATTTCGCCCAGCGCCGGGTTGGCCGGTTTGGCAACGATGTCTTTGAGTTCGGTCGCGGCGTCGTCCAGCTTGCCGCTGTCGACCGCTACTTTCGCCACGAACAGGCTGCCGTACTGCGCGTACGCGGTGCCGCCGAATTCGCTGTTGAGCTTGCCGGCCAGATCCGCAACGCGGGCAGCGTCAGGCTTGCCATCCGGGGTCAGCGTGGTTTCCAGCAATTGTTGATAGAGCACCGAGGCGCCTTGCGACTGGTTGCTCTGATACTTGTGATAAGCCTGCCAGCCGAACACGATGACCAGCGCCAACAGGCCACCGGTGACCAGAGGTTTGCCGTTGCGTGTCCACCAGTCCTTCAAATCCGCCAACTGTTCGTCTTCGGTACTCGACACCCCAATACTCCTTAATCGCTAAATCGGCTGTTTAGACAGCTTCAACCCTGCACGACGCAGGTGGCCAGGTGAGCGGCGAGCGCATCCCAGGCAATGCTTTGTTGTTCGCCCTGGCCACGCAGGGGTTTGAAACCTACCACTTGCTGGGCCATTTCGTCGTCACCGAGGATCAGTGCATACAGTGCACCGCTCTTGTCGGCTTTCTTGAACTGGCTTTTGAAGCTGCCGGCGCCGGCATTGACTTGCAGACGCAGGTTTGGAAGCTGGTCACGTACACGCTCGGCCAGGGCCAGACCGGCCAGTTCGGCCTGCTCGCCAAAGGCGCAGAGGTAGACGTCGACCTGACGGGAGATTTCTTCCGGGATCTGCTCAAGGGTTTCGAGCATCAACACCAGACGCTCGATGCCCATGGCGAACCCGACGCCTGCGGTCGGCTTGCCGCCCATCTGCTCGACCAGACCGTCGTAACGACCGCCCGCGCAGACAGTGCCCTGGGCGCCGAGCTTGTCGGTGACCCATTCGAATACGGTTTTGCTGTAGTAATCGAGGCCGCGCACCAGTTTCGGGTTGAGCACGTACGGGATGCCAACCGCGTCCAGACGCGCCTTCAGACCTTCGAAGTGCGCACGGGATTCGTCGTCCAGGTAGTCGGCCATCTTCGGCGCATCGACCAGTACGGCTTGAGTGTCGGCATTTTTGGTGTCGAGCACGCGCAGCGGGTTGGTTTTCAGGCGACGCTGGCTGTCTTCGTCGAGCTTGTCGTGGTGCGCCGAGAGGTACTCGACCAGCGCTTCACGATAGCGACCACGGGACTCGCTGGTGCCCAGGCTGTTGAGTTCGAGCTTGACCGCATCACGGATACCCAGCTCGCCCCACAGGCGCCAGGTCATGATGATCAGTTCGGCGTCGATGTCCGGACCGTCGAGGTTGAACACCTCCAGACCGATCTGGTGGAACTGGCGATAACGACCTTTCTGCGGACGCTCGTGGCGAAACATCGGGCCGATGTACCAGAGTTTCTGCACCTGGCCACCGCCGGTGATGCCGTGCTCGAGCACTGCACGCACGCACGCCGCGGTGCCTTCCGGACGCAGGGTCAGGGAGTCGCCGTTGCGGTCTTCGAAGGTGTACATCTCTTTTTCGACGATGTCGGTCACTTCACCGATCGAGCGCTTGAACAGCTCGGTGAATTCGACGATCGGCATGCGGATCTGCTTGTAACCGTAGTTATCCAGCAGACGCGCGACAGTGCCCTCGAAATAACGCCACAGCGGGGTCTGTTCGGGCAGGATGTCGTTCATGCCACGAATGGCTTGCAGAGACTTGCTCACTATAAATCCTTAAATTCGTTCGGCTTTCAGTCAGGCTCAGCCGCGCGCGATGACCGCTGCGTCAGCTTCGACCTTTTCGGCCGCTTTCTGGCGGATCAGCTTTTCCAGCTCGTCCACCAGATTGTCATTCGTCAGTTTCTGCGACGGCTTGCCGTCGATGTAAATCAGGTTTGGCGTGCCGCCGGTCAAGCCGATATGGGCTTCCTTGGCTTCGCCGGGGCCGTTGACCACGCAACCGATCACCGCGACATCCAGCGGCACCAGCAGGTCTTCAAGGCGCCCTTCCAGCTCGTTCATGGTCTTGACTACATCGAAGTTCTGCCGCGAGCAGCTCGGGCAGGCGATGAAGTTGATGCCACGGGAACGCAGATGCAAAGACTTGAGAATGTCGTACCCGACCTTCACTTCCTCGACCGGATCGGCCGCCAGCGAGATGCGGATAGTATCGCCAATCCCCTCGGCGAGCAGCATACCTAGGCCCACGGCGGATTTCACTGTGCCCGAACGCAAACCACCGGCTTCGGTGATACCCAAGTGCAGCGGCTGGACGATTTCTTTCGCCAGCAGACGGTAGGCTTCAACGGCCATGAACACATCGGAAGCTTTCACGCTGACCTTGAAGTCCTGGAAATTCAGGCGTTCAAGGTGCTCGACGTGCCGCAGCGCGGACTCGACCAGCGCAGCCGGGGTCGGCTCGCCGTATTTCTTCTGCAGGTCTTTTTCCAGGGAACCGGCGTTGACGCCGATGCGGATCGGAATCCCGCGATCACGGGCGGCATCGACCACGGCGCGCACCCGGTCTTCACGACCGATGTTGCCCGGGTTGATGCGCAGGCAGTCCACACCCAGTTCGGCCACGCGCAAGGCGATCTTGTAGTCGAAGTGGATGTCGGCAACCAGCGGCACCTTGACCAGTTGTTTGATCTTGCCGAACGCCTCGGCGGCGTCCATGTCCGGTACCGAAACGCGGACGATGTCGACGCCGGCGGCTTCCAGACGATTGATCTGCGCGACTGTGGCAGCCACATCATTGGTGTCGCTGTTGGTCATGCTCTGCACAGCGATAGGCGCATCGCCGCCAACAGGCACGTTACCGACCCAGATCTTGCGCGAAACGCGACGTTTGATTGGAGATTCGCCGTGCATGACTTATTGACCCAACTTCAGGCGAGCAGTCTCGCCACTGGTGAACGGAGCGATATCGACCGGTTGGCCGTTGTAGCTGACCTGTGCGGCGCGAGCCACACCCAGACGCACCGCCAGTGGCGGCTTGCCGGAAACCGAAACGCTGTCGCCTTTATGTTTCAGACCGCTGAACAGCACCTTGCCGCGACCGTCGGTGACCTGTGCCCAGCAATCGGCGGTGAACTGCAGTTGCACCTGGCCGTCGCCGGCAGCTGGGGCAGCCGTTTCTACGGTTGGCGCAGCTGTGGCCGCGGTCACTGGAGCGGTGACGGTCGGTGCTGGTGTGGCCGGAACGTTAGGTGCTGGAGTCGCCGGGGTGGCCACCACCGGAGCCGGCGTATGAACCGGTGCAGCTGGTGTGGTCGCAGCCGGGGCAGCTGGAGCAGTTGCCGGAGCGGCAGGCTCGGCACCCGTCGCTTCAGCGGTGGTTTCCGATTGCGGCAGTGCGAGAGCGGTTGCGCCCTCGGCCTGACCTTCGGCAACGGCCTGGTCTTCCGGCTCATCGATCGGGTGAATCTGCGTGGTGCCGTCGGCGCCTTCGACTTCGACGTGCTCCGGAACCAGGCTGGTCAAGTCTTTGGTGCGCAGCGAGGTCTGATCCTGCCACCAGACGAAACCGCCGCCGATGACCGCGATCAGCAACAACAGGCTGACGATACGCAAAATGGTATGGGAAACCCGCACCGGCTCTTCGATACGCCCCAACGCATGCACATTGCTGCCTTGGGAGTCGGTACCGGTGGACTGGTCGAATTGCTGGACCAGAACGGTCTGATCCATGCCGAGCAACTTGGCGTAAGCGCGAATGTAACCGCGAGCGAAGGTATGCCCCGGCAGCTTGTCGAAAGCGCCAGCTTCAAGATTGCTCAGGGAAGTCACGGTGAGGTTGAGCTTGAGGGCCACTTCGGCCAGCGACCAGCCATTGCTTTCGCGGGCCTGGCGCAAAGTCTCACCGGGATTAACGCGAGTCGCTGCTACAACTTCGGGATGCGCCGCTTTCATCATTGCTCCGACAGGTATTGCTGATATTCCGGCGTACCGGGATAGAGTCGTTTTAATTGCAGGCCATAACTGGCGGCCTTGTCGCGATCTTCAAACACTTTTGCCAGCCGAACGCCGAGCAATAGACTACGTGCATTTTGCTCGGTTAGCAGGCTGAAACGGTCGTAATAGTCACGCGCGGGCACATAATGCCTGTCTTCGAAGGACAACTCAGCCATTTCCAGCAAAGCACGGGGTTGTTGACGGTTCAGCCGCAGGGCTTTTTCCAGTTGCTGCTGCGCCAGATCCCGCTGCCCGAGCTTCGAAGCGGTCATGCCGAGGTTCTCGAAGACCCGCGAACGCTCAGGATACAGGGTATCGGCGGCTGCCTGCTCAAAACGCTCGTAGGCTTCCTTGTAACGCTGTTCTTCGTAGAGAAAACTGCCGTAGTTATTGAGGATTCGTGCATCGGTGGGACGCGAGGACAGGGCTTTGCGGAAATGTTCGTCGGCCAGTTTCGGCTCCATTTCGGCCTGGAACACCAGTCCGAGGGCGGCGTTGGCATCAGGATCGGAATCGTCCAGTTCCAGCGCCTTCTTCAGCGGTACCTTGGCCCGTTCGGTCATCCCTTGCTGCAAGTATCCCAATCCCAGCTGCACGTAGGCGGCACGCGCTTCGTCGCGGCCCTTGCTGGTCTTCATCGGGTTGTAGTCACCCGACAGGACACAACCAGCACACAGGCTGGCCATCAGCAACAGCAGCGCAAAGCGCAGGGACATAGAGATCCTCTCTTAGTTAGTGTTCGCGGCGTTCTGTGCCAGATCGCTGTCGGCGCTCAACTCGCGCACGGCGATGTAACGTTCGCTGCGACGGGTGCGATCCAGCACCTGCCCTACCAATTGACCACATGCGGCGTCGATGTCTTCACCACGGGTGGTGCGGACAGTGACGTTAAAGCCGGCCTGATGCAACTGATCCTGGAACCGACGAATGGCGTTGTTGCTCGGCCGCTCGTAACCGGAATGCGGGAACGGGTTGAACGGAATCAGGTTGATCTTGCACGGAATGTCTTTCAGCAGCTCGATCATTTCCACGGCGTGCTCAAGCTTGTCGTTGACGTCCTTGAGCAAGGTGTACTCGATGGTCAGCACACGCTTCTCGCCAAGGGCGGACATGTAGCGCTGGCACGACTCGAGCAACATCTTAAGCGGATATTTCTTGTTGATCGGCACCAATTGGTTACGCAATGCGTCATTCGGTGCGTGCAGGGACAACGCCAGGGAGACGTCGATGTGCTTGGCCAGCTCATCGATCATCGGCACCACGCCCGAAGTGGACAGGGTCACGCGGCGCTTGGAGATCCCGTAGCCCAGGTCATCCATCATCAGATGCATGGCGGCCACGACGTTGTCGAAGTTCAGCAGCGGTTCGCCCATGCCCATCATCACCACGTTGGTGATGGCGCGGTCGATGGTGGCGGGAACACTGCCGAAGGATTTGTTGGCAATCCACACCTGACCGATGACTTCGGCGGCGGTGAGGTTGCTGTTGAAGCCTTGCTTGCCGGTGGAGCAAAAACTGCAGTCCAGGGCACAGCCTGCCTGGGACGAAACGCACAGAGTGCCGCGTTTGCCCTGGGGAATGTAGACGGTCTCGACACAGCTGCCGGATGCCACGCGCACCACCCACTTGCGGGTGCCGTCGCTGGAAATGTCCTCGCTGACCACTTCGGGACCACGGACTTCAGCAATAGCCTTGAGCTTGTCGCGCAAGGCCTTGCTGACGTTCGTCATGGCGTCGAAATCATCGACGCCAAAGTGGTGAATCCATTTCATTACCTGACCGGCACGGAAACGCTTCTCCCCGATTGAGTCGAAGAATTTTTCCATTTCCGGCTGGGTCAGACCCAGCAGGTTTGTTTTAACAGTCGATGTAGTCATGGATTCACCTTCACTCTTTAAGCAATGCTTAGCGAGTGGTTACTTCAGTAGCTGCGAAGAAGTACGAGATTTCACGAGCAGCAGCGGCTTCGGAGTCCGAACCGTGAACGGCGTTGGCGTCGATCGACTCAGCGAAGTCAGCACGGATGGTGCCGGCAGCAGCTTCTTTAGGGTTGGTAGCGCCCATCAGCTCACGGTTGCGAGCGATAGCGTTTTCGCCTTCCAGAACCTGAACAACCACTGGACCGGAGATCATGAAAGCAACCAGGTCACCGAAGAAACCACGCTCTTTGTGCTCAGCGTAGAAGCCTTCAGCTTCGGCTTTGGACAGCTGCTTCATTTTCGAAGCAACAACTTTCAGACCAGCCTTTTCGAAACGGGTAACGATTTCGCCGGCAGCGCCTTTTGCAACAGCGTCAGGCTTGATGATGGAGAAAGTACGTTGAACAGCCATGGTGTAACTCCAGAAACAGTAATTTGCGAAAAATTAAACCCGCGAATTATACGCGGGTTCTTGGGTATTGCCTAACCTGCGAGGACGATCAGTCGACTTCTTCGATCCAGAGTGCCTGAACCGCTTCCAACACCTTCTCGCCGACACGGCCAGAGGTGTTGTCGAAGTCAGGCAATTCCATGATCCATCGCTGCAGGTCGACGAAATTGACAGAAAGCGGATCTACATCCGGCTTGGCTTCGGCCAATTCTTCTGCAATGCGTTGAACATCATTCCAACCGTAGCTCATGACAGTCTTACCAGTCAGTGCGGCGCTTCGGCCGCATGGTTAAGCGAATATTTCGGAATCTCGACGGTGATGTCTTCTTCGCCGACGATAGCCTGACAGGCCAGGCGCGATTGCGCTTCCAGGCCCCAGGCACGATCGAGGAAGTCTTCTTCCAGCTCGTCCGCCTCTTCCAGCGAGTCGAAACCCTCGCGGATGATGCAATGGCAAGTGGTGCAGGCGCAGACGCCGCCGCAGGCACTTTCCATCTCGATATGGTGTTCGTGAGCCAGATCGAGAATCGAAGTGCCGGGCTCAGCCTCGACCACCATGCCTTCAGGGCAAAACTTCTCGTGGGGCAGAAAAATGACCTGCGGCATCAGATATCCTCGATTTCATTCAGATTGCGCCCCGACAGAGCGGCTTTCACCGTCAGATCCATGCGGCGGGCAGCAAAAGCATCGGTCACTTGCGACAGACGCTTGGTCTGCTGCTCGATGGCGTAACCATCGGTGCCTTTCATCAGTTCGGCCAGTTCCTGCATCTGCAGCTCGATGACCATGCGCTCTTCGGCGTCGAGCAAACGCTCGCCATCAGCCTCCAGAGCACCCTGTACCGCTTCGATCAGGCGCTGGGCATCGACTTGCTGCTCGCGCAGGACGCGGGCGACCTTGTCGTCATTGGCGTGCTGGAACGAATCCTTGAGCATCTTGGCGATTTCGCCGTCGGTCAGGCCGTAGGACGGCTTGACCTGAATGCTCGCTTCAACGCCTGAACCCAGTTCACGGGCCGAAACACTGAGCAGACCGTCGGCATCGACCTGGAAGGTCACGCGAATCTTCGCCGCACCGGCCACCATCGCCGGAATGCCGCGCAGTTCGAAGCGCGCCAGGGAGCGGCAGTCGCTGATCAGCTCACGCTCACCCTGCAAGACGTGGATCGCCATGGCCGACTGGCCGTCTTTATAAGTGGTGAAGTCTTGAGCACGGGCGACCGGGATGGTGGTGTTGCGCGGAATTACCTTCTCCATCAGCCCGCCCATGGTTTCCAGCCCAAGGGACAGCGGAATCACGTCGAGCAGCAGCAGTTCGCCGCCATCGCGCTTGTTGCCAGCCAGCGTATCCGCCTGGATCGCGGCCCCGATGGCCACCACTTGATCCGGGTCGATTTCCGTCAATGGCTGACGACCGAAGGCTTCGGCAACGGCCTCGCGTACACGTGGAACGCGGGTCGAACCACCGACCATGACCACGGCATGCACGTCTTCCAGCTCGATACCGGAATCACGCACGGCGCGGCGGCAGGCTTTCAGGCTGCGCGCAACCATTGGCTCGATCAGCGCATCGAAGGCTTCGCGGGTCAACTGCGCTTTCCAGTCACCGTAGGCGACTTCAACGCTGGCCGCATCGGTCAGGGCTTCTTTGGCCGCGCAGGCAGTTTGCAGCAGATTGCGTTGCGCACCCGGATCGAGATCGGCGGACAGACCGGCGCTCTCGATGATCCAGCCGGCAATCGCGTGATCGAAGTCGTCGCCGCCCAGGGCGCTGTCGCCGCCGGTGGCCAGCACTTCGAACACACCGCCAGTCAGACGCAGAATCGAAATATCGAACGTACCGCCGCCCAGGTCATAAATCGCCACCAGACCTTCGGCATGCTGATCCAGACCATAAGCCACGGCAGCCGCCGTCGGCTCGTTGAGCAGGCGCAGCACGTTCAGACCGGCGAGTTTCGCCGCATCTTTGGTGGCCTGACGCTGAGCATCGTCGAAATACGCCGGAACGGTGATCACCGCACCGACCAGCTCGCCACCCAGGGTCGCTTCAGCACGCTGACGCAGGACCTTGAGGATATCGGCGGAGACTTCGACCGGGCTTTTCGGGCCTTGCACGGTGTCGATGAACGGCATGTGCGATTCGCCACCGACGAAGCGGTATGGCAGTTGCTCGCCCAATTGCTTGACGTCGGACAGGCCACGACCCATCAAGCGCTTGACCGACAGCACAGTGTTCAAGGGATCGGAGGACGCGGCCAGTTTGGCCGACTCGCCAACCTCGACGCGGTCGGCGTGATAACGCACGGCGGACGGCAGGATGACCTGCCCGTCAGCGTCGGCCAGTGGTTCGGAAAGACCACTGCGCAACGCAGCGACCAGCGAATTGGTAGTGCCCAAGTCGATCCCCACAGCCAGACGACGCTGGTGCGGTTGAGGACTTTGGCCGGGTTCGGCGATCTGCAGTAGGGCCATCGTGATCAGGACTTATCTGTATATCAGGCGTGCGACCGGAGCGGCACTGGGTTAATCGTCGAGGCGCTCTTCTAACTGGCGCACTTCGTAGGTGAGCTTGTCGAGGAACTGCATGCGCCGCATCAGGCGTTCGGCCTGTTCGCGTTGCGCTGCATCATCCCAACAGGCTGCGAAGCTTTCGTTCAACTGTTCCTGAGCCACTTTCAGGCGACGCTTGAATACCGCGACACCGTCGAGGTCGGCGCTGTCCTGGAGGTCTTCGAGCTCTTCGCGCCACTGCATCTGCTGCAAAAGAAACTCGGGGTCATGGACCGTGACTTCCATCGGCACTTCATGCCCGCTGATGGTCAGCAGGTAGCGTGCACGCTGGGCAGGACTCTTGAGCGTCTGGTACGCGTCGTTGAGCCGCGCAGACTGCTCGAGCGCCGACCGCTGTTCGCGCTCGGAGGCGTCGGCAAAGCGGTCAGGATGAACACCGCGCGCCAACTCACGGTAGCGCGTGGCCAACTGCTCGAGATCCAGGCGAAAGCTCGGTTGCAGCTCGAATAAAGCGAAATGACAAGGAATACCCACGACAAGCCTCAGATGTTGAAGCTTTCGCCGCAGCCACATTCACCGCGAACGTTGGGATTGTTGAACTTGAAGCCTTCGTTCAACCCTTCCTTGACGAAATCGAGCTCGGTGCCGTCCAGGTAGGCCAGGCTTTTCGGGTCGATGATCACTTTCTCGCCGTGACTTTCGAACACCTGATCCTCGGCAACCACCTCGTCGACAAACTCCAGCACGTAGGCAAGGCCGGAACAGCCTGTGGTGCGAACACCCAGACGAATCCCTTCACCTTTGCCGCGCCCGTCGAGGGAGCGTCGCACGTGTCGAGCAGCCGCTTCTGTCATGCTGATAGCCATCGTTGACTCCTTACTCGTCGCGCAATGCTTAGATCAAGCCTTTCTTCTGCTTGTAGTCGCGAACAGCCGCTTTGATAGCGTCTTCAGCGAGTACCGAGCAGTGGATTTTCACTGGCGGCAGGGCCAGTTCTTCGGCCAGCTGAGTGTTCTTGATGGTCTCGGCCTCGTCCAGCGTCTTACCCTTCATCCACTCGGTGGCCAGGGAGCTGGAAGCGATTGCCGAACCGCAGCCGTAGGTCTTGAACTTGGCGTCTTCGATAACGCCCTGATCGTTGACCTTGATCTGCAGACGCATCACGTCGCCGCACGCCGGAGCGCCGACCATGCCGGTGCCGACATCCGGGTCTTCCGCGTTCATCTTGCCGACGTTGCGCGGGTTTTCGTAGTGGTCGATGACCTTTTCGCTGTAAGCCATGATGCTTAATCCTCACTCATCAGAGAGTCGCTCTTTAAGCCCCGCAACCTTGGGTCGCAGGGCCGGTTCGCGGCGACTTGAAATCAGTGTGCCGCCCACTCGATTTTCGAAATGTCGACACCGTCTTTGTACATGTCCCACAGCGGCGACAGAGCGCGCAGCTTGGTAACGGCCTCGCAGACTTTCTGCGCGGCGTAGTCGATTTCTTCTTCGGTGGTGAAACGGCCGAAGGTGAAACGGATCGAGCTGTGTGCCAGTTCGTCGTTGCGGCCCAAGGCGCGCAGTACGTACGAAGGCTCCAGGGACGCCGAAGTGCAGGCCGAACCGGACGATACCGCCAGATCCTTGAGCGCCATGATCAGCGACTCGCCTTCAACGTAGTTGAAGCTCAGGTTCAGGTTGTGCGGAACGCGGGCGGTCAGGCTGCCGTTGACGTACAGCTCTTCCAGGTGCTCGACCTGCTTGAAGAAACGATCGCTCAGGGCCTTGATGCGTACGTTTTCGGCAGCCATGTCTTCCTTGGCTACGCGGAAGGCTTCGCCCATGCCGACGATCTGGTGGGTCGCCAGAGTGCCGGAACGCATGCCACGTTCGTGACCGCCGCCGTGCATGGTCGCTTCGATGCGCACACGCGGCTTGCGGCTGACGTACAGGGCGCCGATGCCTTTAGGGCCGTAGGTTTTGTGGGCGGAGAACGACATCATGTCGACTTTCAGCTTCTGCAGATCGATCTCGACCTTGCCGGTGGACTGAGCCGCGTCAACATGCAGCAGAACGCCCTTGGAGCGGGTCAGTTCGCCGATGGCAGCGATGTCGTTGATGGTGCCGATTTCGTTGTTCACGTGCATCACCGACACCAGAATGGTGTCTTCGCGCAGTGCCGCTTCGATCATCGCCGGGGTGATCAGACCGTCTTCGGTCGGCTCGAGGTAGGTCACTTCGAAACCTTCACGCTCCAGTTGGCGCATGGTGTCGAGAACAGCCTTGTGTTCGATCTTGCTGGTGATCAGGTGTTTGCCTTTGGAGCCATAGAAATGCGCCGCACCCTTGATTGCCAGGTTGTCGGATTCGGTGGCGCCGGACGTCCAGACGATTTCGCGCGGGTCGGCGTTGACCAGATCGGCCACCTGACGACGGGCATTTTCGACGGACTCTTCAGCTTTCCAGCCGAACACGTGGGAACGGGACGCCGGGTTACCGAAGTTTCCGTCGACCAGCAGGCATTCACTCATCTTTTGCGCAACGCGCGGATCGACCGGGGTGGTCGCAGAGTAATCAAGGTAAATCGGCAATTTCATGGACTATCTCCTAAATCAGGGCTGGCGTTCCGCTAGCTCTTCGGCTGTCATTCGACGGCGGACGCTTCAATCTTGTCCAGGCGTGGCGCCTTGCTGTTGCAACGACGCTGGTCCTGACGCTGGGCTACTTCTTGCACCTCACGGCGAGTCACAAGATCAGCCAAGCTGATACCACTTAGAAATTCGTGAATCTGCAGGCTCAGATCGCACCACAGGTGATGAGTCAGGCAGGTGTCGCCGGAATGGCAATCGCCCTGGCCCTGGCACTTTGTAGCGTCGACCGATTCGTTGACCGCATCGATCACCTGAGCCACCTGGATGCCCTGCATGTCGCGCGACAACTGATAACCACCGCCTGGGCCGCGAACACTGGAAACCAGGTTACTGCGGCGCAGCTTGGCGAAAAGCTGTTCGAGATAGGACAGGGAGATGCCTTGGCGCTCGGAGATATCGGCCAGGGACACCGGCCCGTGCTGCGCGTGCAACGCCAGGTCAAGCATGGCGGTCACGGCGTATCGGCCTTTTGTAGTCAGTCGCATGGACAATTACCACGGAGTTCGGAATGGGCGGGAGTATGCAATTCCCGAGCATTTAAGTCAACTATAAGACCTAGTGCTTTAGTCGGGTTTACCCGCAAAAGAGCGCGCGCATCATAGCAAAGGCTGGCGGCGTACAGCCAGCGGTACCGCGTTATCGTTCTTCGCGAGCAAGCCCGCTCTCACAGGGGGATGCATTCCAATGTGGGAGCGAGCCTGCTCGCGAAACGCAGCGCCGCGGTTTAGCTGGCCTGGCTCTGATCCTTGCCCTTCACGCAAGCGAAATCTTCTTCGCGCAGCTCAGGCAGATCTTTCGCACAGTAATTACTGCCCAGATCCTTCAGCGCGCCGCACATCCCTTCCAGCCGCCCATCCACCGCTTGCAGGTGATCGAGCAACTGACCGATGGCACGGGCCACCGGATCGGGCATGTCTTCGCTGACACCATAAGCATCGAAGCCAATCTTCTCAGCCATCGCCTTGCGCTTGGCGTCCTGCTCTTCATCGGTTTTGACGATGATCCGCCCCGGAATCCCCACCACTGTGGCGCCCGGCGGCACTTCCTTGGTGACCACTGCGTTGGAGCCGACTTTGGCGCCGGCCCCTACCGTGAACGGCCCGAGCACTTTGGCGCCAGCACCGACCACCACGCCATCACCCAGCGTCGGGTGGCGCTTGCCTTTGTTCCAGCTGGTACCACCGAGCGTTACGCCCTGATAAATGGTCACGTCATCGCCGATCTCGGCGGTTTCACCAATGACGATGCCCATGCCGTGATCGATAAAGAAACGCCGACCGACCTTGGCCCCCGGATGAATCTCGATCCCGGTCAGCCAGCGACCGAAGTTCGACACCAGTCGCGCCAGCCATTTCAGCTCGTTGCGCCACAGCATGCCGGCCAGCCGGTGAATCCAGATCGCATGCATGCCGGGGTAGCAGGTCAGGACTTCAAAAGCGTTACGCGCCGCCGGATCTCGATGGAATACGCTTTGGATATCTTCACGCAAACGCTCAAACATCATTCAGTCCTTCCGCTTAAGAAGCTCACCACGGGCCGCTTTTTGGGTTTCCGTGAGGATGCCACGCAAAATATTCATTTCCGCCCGGCTGACCGAGCTGCGCCCATACAAACGACGCAGGCGCGCCATCAAGTGCCGCGGTTTTTCCGGATCGAGAAATTCGATGGCGACCAGCGTCTGCTCCAGATGCTCATAAAAGCGCTCCAGCTCATCCATGGTCGCCAGCTCGGCACTTTTCACCGAGGCCACTTCTTCTTTCTCGATCTTGGTCGGCTGGCCTTGAGCAGCCAGCCAGGCCATGCGCACTTCATAGCTCAACACCTGCACCGCCGCCCCGAGGTTCAGCGAGCTGAACCCAGGATCGGAGGGGATGTGCACATGAAAGTGACATCGCTGCAGCTCCTCGTTGGTCAGGCCGGAGTCTTCACGACCGAATACCAACGCGATTTCCGCGCCCTGCCCCGCCTCTTCGACCACTTTGCTCCCGCATTCGCGCGGATCGAGCAACGGCCAGGGAATGCGACGGTCACGGGCGCTGGTGCCGAGCACCAGATTGCAGCCGACCAGAGCGTCTTCCAGAGTGGCGACGACTTGAGCATTTTCAAGGATATCCCCGGCACCGGAAGCTCGAGCATCGGCTTCGTGGTGCGGAAACAACCGCGGTTCGACCAGCACCAGCCGCGACAGACCCATGTTTTTCATGGCGCGCGCGGCCCCGCCGATGTTGCCGGGGTGGCTGGTATTGACCAGGACGACACGAATGTTCTGCAGCAAGGGAGGCGCTCTCGGACACAGGAAAGGGGTGCAAATCTTACAGAACAGCCTACCGTTAAGCTATGAAAGCGAACAGCGACCTTCACCTGAAGAAAAGTTCTGATAGAATGCGCGGCTTTCTTTAACAACCTTAGGTGACACATCCATGCAGCCCATGCTGAATATCGCGCTGCGCGCCGCCCGCAGCGCCAGTGAACTGATCTTCCGCTCCATCGAGCGCCTGGATACCATCAAGGTCGACGAAAAAGACGCCAAGGATTATGTATCCGAGGTCGATCGCGCCGCCGAACAGAAAATCATCGATGCTCTGCGCAAGGCTTACCCGAATCACTCGATCCAGGGTGAAGAAACCGGCATGCACGTCGGTAACGGCATCGAAGGCGAAGAGTACCTGTGGATCATCGATCCGCTGGATGGCACCACCAACTTCCTGCGTGGCATTCCTCACTTCGCTGTCAGCATTGCCTGCAAATACCGTGGTCGCCTGGAGCACGCAGTGGTTCTGGACCCGGTTCGCCAGGAAGAATTCACCGCCAGCCGTGGTCGCGGCGCTCAACTGAACGGTCGTCGTCTGCGCGTCAGCGGTCGCACCAGCCTCGACGGCGCTCTGCTGGGCACTGGCTTCCCGTTCCGTGACGACCAGATGGACAACCTCGACAACTACCTGGGCATGTTCCGCGCCCTGGTTGGCCAGACTGCCGGCATCCGCCGCGCCGGCTCCGCCAGCCTGGACCTGGCCTACGTGGCTGCCGGTCGTTTCGACGCGTTCTGGGAGTCGGGCCTGTCCGAGTGGGACATGGCTGCAGGCGCCCTGCTGATTCAAGAAGCTGGCGGCCTGGTGAGCGACTTCACCGGCGGTCACGATTTCCTTGAGAAAGGCCACATCGTTGCCGGCAACACCAAATGCTTCAAGGCAGTCCTGACGGCGATCCAGCCGCACCTGCCGGCTTCGCTGAAGCGCTAAGCTTCCGGCGAAACGCAAAAAGCACCCTTCGGGGTGCTTTTTTTATGCCTGCGATTTCAGCGTCCACTCGAATCCACTGTGGGAGCGGGCTTGCTCGCGAAGGCGGCACGTCAGCCAACATCAGTTCTGGATGGTAGACCGCTTTCGCGAGCAAGCCCGCTCCCACATTGGGATTGCGGTGATCTGACGCTGAATCGCGACCACAAAAAAGCACCCCGAAGGGTGCTTCTTTTCAAAACGATCAGACCGTTATTGACCTGGCTGATTCTGCGACAGAATCAGCTTGCCTTCCTTGTCGACCGGAATCTGGTTGCCCGGATCGCGATCCATCCGCACTTTGCCTTCCTTGCCATCCAGCGAATAACGCACGTCGTAACCGACAACCTTGTCACTGATGTCATTCACTGTGTTACAGCGAGTCTGGGTGGTCGTGTAGGTGTCGCGGTTCTGCATGCCTTCCTGCACCTTGTTACCGGCATAACCGCCACCGACCGCACCAGCAACGGTGGCAAGCTTCTTACCGTTACCGCCGCCGACCATGTTACCCAGCAGGCCAC
Organism: Pseudomonas sp. 13B_3.2_Bac1; assembly: GCF_025466205.1. Taxonomy (NCBI): domain Bacteria; kingdom Pseudomonadati; phylum Pseudomonadota; class Gammaproteobacteria; order Pseudomonadales; family Pseudomonadaceae; genus Pseudomonas; species Pseudomonas sp. 13B_3.2_Bac1. The sequence goes on along the minus strand of NZ_JANLOG010000104.1, from coordinate 33,675 downwards.
CACCGACCGCACCGAGCACCGTACCCACGATCTGGTGCTGATCCTGAACCGGTTTCTGCCGGGTTACTGCCACATCCTTGCACACTTCACGTGGAGTCTTGATCTGTGTCTTGACCGGTTCTACGGCCAGCACTTGCGCATACTCAGGGCCGCTTTTAACCAGGCTGTAGGTGGCAACAGCACCCCCGGCAGTCACACCGACAGCACCCAATACCGCACCAACCAGCAACGACTTGTTCACATGAACCTCCTGACCATCACATGCGGGACGCGTCCCGCGCTTCTCCCAGCCTTGGAGCATAAAAAAAGGCGCGAGTTCAACTCGCGCCTTTTCTGGGCTGACAGCCGGAGAAGCGATGGCCGTTATGGACGGTCGTCGACTTCCTTCTCGGTGTTGGCCGGAGGAATCAGATCCTCGGTGCTCAGGTTCAGCCAGATCAGCACCACGTTCGCGATGTAGATCGACGAGTAGGTACCCGCCAGAACACCGATGAACAGGGCAATGGAGAAGCCGAACAGGTTGTCGCCACCGAAGAACAGCAGCGCAGCGATCGCCAGCAAGGTGGAGATCGACGTTGCCATAGTCCGCAGCAGGGTCTGAGTGGTCGAGATGTTGATGTTCTCGATCAGCGAAGCCTTACGCAGCACACGGAAGTTCTCACGAACCCGGTCGAACACGACGATGGTGTCGTTCAGCGAGTAACCGATGATCGCCAGTACCGCCGCCAGTACCGTCAGGTCGAAGGTGATCTGGAAGAACGACAGGATACCGACAGTCACGATCACGTCGTGAATCAGCGAAACGATCGCGCCGACCGCGAATTTCCACTGAAAGCGGAAAGCCAGGTAGATCAGGATGCCGCCGAGCGCCAGCAGCATGCCGAGGCCGCCCTGGTCGCGCAGTTCTTCACCGACCTGCGGGCCGACGAACTCGACACGCTTGACCGTCGCCGGGTTGTCGCCGCCGACTTTCTGCAAGGCCTCGGCGACCTGATGACCCAACTGCGGGTCTTCGCCTGGCATACGTACGAGCAAGTCGGTGGTTGCACCAAAGCTCTGCACGATGGCTTCGTGATAACCGGAAGTCACCAGCTCTTCACGCACCTTGGTGACATCGGCCGGACGCTCGTAGGTCAGCTCGATGAGCGTACCGCCGGTGAAGTCCAGGCCCCAGTTCATGCCCTTGTGGACGACGCTGAAAATAGCCAGCAACGTGAGAAACACTGTGACGCCGAACGCGAAGTTGCGAACGCCCATGAAGTTGATTGTACGTAACATGGCAGCCCCTTAAATCCACAACTTCTTGAAGTCACGTCCGCCGAAGATCAGGTTGACCATTGCGCGGGTCACCATGATGGCCGTGAACATCGAGGTAAAGATCCCGAGGGACATGGTCACTGCGAAGCCCTTCACCGGGCCGGTGCCCATGGCGAAGAGGATGCCGCCGACCAGCAGAGTGGTCAGGTTGGCGTCGAGAATCGCGGTGAATGCCCGGCCGAAGCCTTCGTTGATTGCACGCTGCACGGTCATGCCGGCGGCGATCTCTTCACGGATCCGCGAGAAGATCAGCACGTTGGCGTCGACCGCCATACCCATGGTCAAGACGATACCGGCGATACCCGGCAGGGTCAGCGTTGCACCCAGCAGCGACATCAGCGCCAGCAGCAGCACCATGTTCACCGCCAGCGCGACCGTGGCGATCAAACCGAAGAAGCGGTAGATGGCGATGATGAACAGCGAGACGAACAGCATGCCCCACAGCGATGCATCGATACCTTTGGTGATGTTGTCAGCACCCAGGCTCGGACCGATTGTGCGCTCTTCAGCGAAGTACATCGGCGCGGCCAGACCACCGGCACGCAGCAGCAGCGCCAGCTCGGACGATTCACCCTGGCCGTTCAGGCCGGTGATGCGGAACTGCGCGCCCAGCGGCGACTGAATGGTCGCCAGGCTGATGATCTTCTTCTCTTCCTTGAAGGTCTGAACCGGCACGTCTTTCTCGACGCCGTCGACAACCTGCTTGACGTAGGTGGTCACCGGACGCTGTTCGATGAAGATCACCGCCATGCTGCGACCGACGTTCGAACGGGTCGCGCGGCTCATCAGCTCGCCACCGTGGCCATCCAGACGGATGTTCACTTCAGGTGTGCCGTGCTCGCCGAAACCGGCCTTGGCGTCGGTCACCTGGTCACCGGTGATGATCAGGCCACGCTCGATCTGCGCAGGAGGACGCTTGCCTTCACGGAACTCGAAAGTTTCGGAAGTGGCTTTCGAAGCACCCGGCTCTGCAGCCAGACGGAACTCAAGGTTGGCGGTCTTGCCGAGAATACGCTTGGCTTCGGCAGTGTCCTGCACGCCCGGCAGCTCAACCACGATGCGGTTGGCGCCCTGACGCTGAACGATCGGTTCGGCAACACCCAGCTCGTTGACGCGGTTACGTACCGTGGTCAAGTTCTGCTTGATGGAGTATTCACGGATTTCCGCCAGCTTGGCCGGGGTCATCGCCAGACGCAGCACCGGTTGACCGTTGAGGTCGGCCGGAACAATGTCGAAATCGTTGAAGTTCTTGCGGATCAGCGCACGGGCCTGTTCGCGGGAGTCAGCATCGCTGAAGCCCAACTGAATAGCGCCGCCCAGTTGTGGCAGGCTGCGATAGCGCAGCTTCTCTTTGCGCAGCAGACTCTTGACGTCGCCTTCGTAGACTTTCAGGCGGGCGTCGAGGGCTTTGTCCATGTCCACTTCCAACAGGAAGTGCACACCACCGGACAAGTCCAGACCCAGCTTCATCGGGTGCGCGCCGAGGTTGCGCAGCCATTGCGGGGTGGTCTGTGCCAAGTTCAGTGCGACGACGTAGTCATCACCCAATGCCTTACGCACAACGTCCTTGGCCGGCAGCTGGTCTTCAGCCTTGGTCAGACGGATCAGACCGCCCTTGCCGTTGGCGGCCAGCGAAGCTGCCTTGACGTTGATCCCGGACTCACGCAGCGCGGTGCTGACGCGATCCAGATCGGCCTGATTGACCTGCAGTGCCGTGCTGGCGCCGCTGATCTGAATGGCCGGGTCATCAGGGTATAGATTGGGAGCGGAATAAATCAGACCGACCGCCAGCACCGCCAGGATCAGAATGTATTTCCACAGAGGATATTTGTTCAGCATCACGCCGCCCGTTATGAACGCGGGGCGCCTTGCGCGCCCCGTCGATTGAGTAGAAGTTGGAACCTTAGATCGCTTTCAGCGTGCCTTTTGGCAGCGTGGCGGCGATGGCGCCCTTCTGGAACTTCATTTCCACGGTGTCGGAAACTTCCAGAACCACGAAGTCATCGGCCACTTTGGTGATCTTGCCGGCGATGCCGCCGGTGGTAACCACTTCGTCACCCTTCGCAAGGCTGCTCAGCAGGTTCTTCTGCTCTTTGGCGCGCTTGGCCTGTGGACGCCAGATCATCAGGTAGAAGATGACCAGGAAGCCGACCAGGAAAATCCACTCGAAGCCGCCGCCCATTGGGCCTGCAGCAGCCGGTGCAGCTGCGTCAGCCATGGCGTTAGAGATAAAAAAGCTCATTTAGCACTCCAGTTGCAAATGTTGAATCTTGGGGTCAGAAAACTCAGTCCAAAGGCGGAACGGGGAGCCCGCGTTTGGCGTAGAAGGCATCGACAAAGGCGGCCAATGTACCCTGTTGAATAGCCTCGCGCAAACCAGCCATCAGCACCTGATAATGGCGCAAGTTATGGATGGTATTGAGCATGCTGCCGAGCATTTCGCCGCACTTGTCCAGGTGATGCAGATAAGCGCGGGAGAAGTTCTGGCAGGTATAGCAATCGCAGGTCGGATCCAGCGGCGAATCATCATGGCGATGGAACGCGTTACGGATCTTCAGCACGCCTGTATCAATGAACAGATGCCCATTGCGGGCATTACGGGTTGGCATCACGCAATCGAACATGTCCACACCGCGGCGCACACCCTCAACCAGATCTTCCGGTTTGCCAACGCCCATAAGGTAACGAGGTTTGTCAGCCGGCATCATGCCCGGCAGATAATCCAGCACCTTGATCATCTCGTGCTTCGGCTCGCCCACCGACAGACCGCCAATGGCCAGGCCATCGAAGCCGATCTTGTCCAGGCCTTCCAGCGAGCGCATGCGCAGATCCTGGTGCATGCCGCCCTGAACGATGCCGAACAGCGCTGCGGTATTGTCGCCATGCGCGTTTTTCGAGCGCTGGGCCCAACGCAGCGACAGCTCCATCGAAACGCGAGCGACATCTTCGTCAGCCGGGTACGGCGTGCATTCGTCGAAGATCATCACGATGTCGGAACCGAGATCGCGCTGCACCTGCATCGATTCTTCCGGACCCATGAATACTTTCGAGCCATCGACCGGAGAGGCGAAGGTCACGCCCTCCTCCTTGATCTTGCGCATGGCGCCCAGGCTGAACACCTGAAAACCACCGGAGTCGGTGAGGATCGGGCCTTTCCACTGCATGAAATCGTGCAGGTCGCCGTGTTCCTTGATCACCTCGGTACCCGGGCGCAGCCACAGGTGGAAGGTGTTGCCCAGAATGATTTCCGCGCCAGTGGCGACGATGTCACGCGGCAACATGCCCTTGACCGTGCCGTAGGTGCCCACCGGCATGAAAGCCGGGGTCTCGACGGTGCCACGCGGGAAGGTCAGACGACCACGACGAGCCTTGCCATCGGTGGCAAGCAGTTCAAAGGACATGCGACATTCGCGACTCATTCTGTTTCCTCTGGGCCTGTTTGTTCAGGGGCAGTCGGGGCGGGATTACGGGTGATGAACATCGCATCACCGTAGCTGAAAAAGCGGTAGCCGTTGTCGACGGCGGCTTTATAAGCGGCCATGGTTTCGGGATAACCGGCGAACGCCGAAACCAGCATCAACAGCGTGGATTCGGGCAAATGGAAGTTGGTGACCAGGGCGTCGACCACATGGAACGGCCGGCCCGGGTAGATAAAGATGTCGGTGTCGCCACTGAACGGCTTGAGCACGCCATCGCGCGCGGCACTTTCCAGCGAACGCACACTAGTGGTGCCCACGGCAATCACCCGTCCACCACGCGCGCGGCACGCCGCAACGGCGTCGACCACATCCTGGCCGACCTCCAGCCACTCGCTGTGCATGTGGTGATCTTCGATCTTGTCGACGCGCACCGGCTGGAACGTCCCCGCACCGACGTGCAGCGTGACGAACGCGGTCTCGACGCCCTTGGCGGCAATCGCCTCCATCAGCGGCTGATCGAAATGCAGCCCCGCCGTAGGCGCCGCCACCGCACCCAGGCGCTGGGCGTACACGGTCTGATAGCGCTCGCGATCCGAGCCTTCATCCGGGCGGTCTATATAAGGAGGCAACGGCATGTGCCCGACGCGATCGAGCAGCGGCAGCACTTCTTCAGCAAAGCCCAGCTCGAACAGCGCATCGTGGCGCGCGAGCATCGTGGCTTCGCCACCGCCGTCGATAAGAATCTTCGAACCCGGCTTCGGCGACTTGCTGGAACGCACATGGGCCAGCACGCGGTGCGTATCGAGCACGCGTTCGATGAGGATTTCCAGCTTGCCGCCCGAGGCTTTCTGCCCGAACAACCGCGCCGGAATCACCCGGGTATTGTTGAATACCATCAAATCGCCCGGGCGCAAATGCTCAAGCAAATCAGTGAATTGACGGTGTGCAAGGGCGCCGCTCGGCCCATCAAGGGTCAGCAGGCGACTACCGCGACGCTCGGCCAAAGGGTGGCGGGCGATCAGCGAATCAGGAAGCTCGAAGGTAAAGTCAGCAACGCGCATGATGGGGTTCGTCTAGCAGGGCCGGAAAGTCTAGCGGAAATATCGAAAATTGACCATGAAACGTGATTGACCAACGGTAGTCACCTCTCTATACTTCGCCGCCATTGAGCCCTGATGGCGGAATTGGTAGACGCGGCGGATTCAAAATCCGTTTTCGAAAGGAGTGGGAGTTCGAGTCTCCCTCGGGGCACCAAAATTAAGAAAGGTCTTGCTTAGCAAGGCCTTTTTTTTCGTCTGCCAGAAAGTGGCCGCTGTTGTAGGAGCTGCCGAAGGCTGCGATCTTTTGATCTTCCTCTGTTTCACCGACAGGACATCTCAAAGGGTTCACTGCATGGAAACGTCACTGGAAACCGTCGCCCTGTTCTCCCTCAAACTTGCTTACGAGGAGGAAGGCCTGAGCCCGATTCTGCGGGATGACATGGTCATGGGTGATTATCAAAAAGACGTGTTCGAATTGCTGGTGCGACGCGGAGATGTCGAGACTATTCAGTTCAAGCTGAACGAGTGCCTTGCGTTGGCGATGAGTGCAGTGGGTGGGGTCGAGAAACCCTTGGGCCGCGAGCTGCACAGACTGTCGATGGTGTTCAGCCAGGCCGAGTCTGTTGAACAGTTTCAGCAACCGCTGACCCTGCTCACTAACTACTTAAAGGATATTCAGTAATTTGGGGGACGAACCGCCCCCCATTACTTCGCACTCTTGCGCCTACGAGCAGCGATCGAAGAAGAAACCCTCGCCGCACCTGCAGCAGGTCAAGAATAAAAAAACGGATAAAGTCCGACCGCAAGCAGGCCGGCGAAAGCATGCATTATCATCGGTAGCATCAGCCCCCCTGTTGCGAGCCTGGCAATCGCCAACATCAACGCCAGAACAAAGAGAGACACGAAGGTCGTTTTGAACGAGTATTGCCAATGAACGGCTGTAAACAGCACGGCTGAAAACAAGATTGCGGTGTATCGCCAAAACGTCTTCTTGAAGGCAAACAGATTGATCAGGAAATGACGGAAAGCCAGTTCTTCACCCAATGGCGCCAGTACAAGAATGAGGAACAGCAATATCCCGCTGTTATAGATTGATCCCGTCTTCAGCGCGTTCATGAATTGCTGCATAAATGGCTCGGGAGGCTGCCCTATCCATTTCGAAAATGCATAGCTGGTCACATACAGCAACGCCACGCTGGCCAGACCTAGCCAAAAGGCATTGCTCGAAAAACCTTCCCCTTTGAAACGGTTGCCGATCGGATGCATTTTTCGAAGCAGCCAAAACAGCACAAGCATCGCAATGCAGGCGACCAAATGAGCGCCCACTACCATCAGAAACTCACCGGAACTCTCTCGAAAAACATATCCACCTGCGGCTTGCATCAGCCAATACAAGACAAACCCCAAGAGTGCTATGAGTGCTCTTCCTTTCCAGCCCTCACGGAGATACGCCGCATGCCTCTCAAACCTGCCAGATACTTGCATAAAAAACTCAACTTATTAATAAAACCATGGCCTGTCAGCCGTTGATGGTGTTTGTTCTTTTTAGCGCCGAGCCTTCAACACCCGAATATCCGTCGCAAATCCATCCGCCCCCACAAGCTTCTTCCAGCCCACATACTGAAACTCGCCCCGCTCATCGATGTAATCGCCCTTCTCCACCGACCGGCCGCCGACGATCGCCACGCTTTTTTCCTCGCCACAACCGCCATCCGATGGGCGAACGGTATAAATCACATACGGCTTCACATATTGCGTGGCGCGGAAGTATTGGCCGCAGACTTCGTCGACGGTGATCAGCATGGTTTTCAGGCGGGCTTCGCCGTCCATGTCTTCGTGCAGTTTCAGGAAGGAGATGTCGCCGACGTCGCTGTAGCCGAGTGAACGCGCGCGTTGGTATTCGGGGGAATTCTGGTGGGCGATGCGGCCTTGCTGGGCGGCCTGATTCATTCTGGCGGCGAACTCGGCTTTGCCTTGGGCAATCGTTGCCTCGGCCTGGGCGGCGACGTTTTCGCATTGAGCGAATTCGCGGGAGCCGAGGTATTGGGGCGTCAGGTTCAAGCGGCGCTCATTGATGATCCGCAGGCTGCCTTCCAGATCACCTGCCACCTCAAAGGCGCCAGGTACGCGACCGCTCTGGACGTCGGCCATTTTCTCCTGCATTCGCTGGCAGTTGGCGAGGTAATACTGCCAGCTGCTCTCCGGAGGCTCTTTCCAGGCGGCGATTGCCGGAGTAATGGCGCTGGCGAGCGTGATTGCACAGAGCGTGCGCAGAACAGAAGCGACTTTTGACATGCGTAGTCCATTACAGGAATCAAGAAAGTGGCGCGACGCTACTATTTTGCTATCGTGCCGTCCACTGTCGGCAAGGTGCCGAGCGTTTGTAGCGCGACGGGTTGCGAAGGATGGATACGATGGATTTTGTGTTTTTCTTTATCGCCTGTATAGGCATGTGGGTCTGGGTCGTCAGGCAGCGTGGGGCTTGGAACCTGCTACTCGCCAATGTGTTGGGCGCTGCCAGCGGCATGATTGTTGGGCTGGTGGTTTCGCAGCTTTGTATCGGTCTGTTCGGCTCTAGCCGGCCACCGGTCCCGGGGGTCATGGGATCGATTCTGGAAATGCTCGCAACCGCTGCGGCGCTGAGCGGTGTATGGATGCTGGTGGCCCGCCGCTCGCAAGTCGAACACCCTGTCGCGCGTCAGCTACTGGCCGGCCTTTGCGGCGTAGTGGCCGGCATAACGGCGATCATGTTTTTTGCCCAGATCAATCCGCCCAATCTCGGCATGTAAATGTCTTCGTGGCGTCAGACCTCTATTTTGATATCTTGCCGTCCATCTTCAGCACTCACCGCCAGTGAGTGCTGTTTTGCAGGCTATTGAAGGGTTAAGGAAAGGATCGAATGGAGTTTCTGAGTTTTCTGGCATTTATCGCCGCCTGGGGTTTCATGTGGCGCTGGGTGGTGAAAAACCGCGGCAGCTGGAATCTGTTTTACGGCAACATCGTTGGCGCGGCGGGCGGTTTTATTGTCGGCATGGTGGTGCTGTCGATCTTGCTGTCGATATTCCCGTCGGCGCATAAATCCGCAAAAGCGCCAATCGAAGACGTGATCACACAGAGTGATGTGACCACCAGTCTGTTGCCCGAAGCCGAGTCGGATTCGACGTCCGCGGTGCTGGAAAACGCGCCGGGCTTTGCCGCGATCGAGCCGGATAACCAACCTTCTCCGCCGGATTCCGCACTGCTGCCGAATTACGCCAGCCGGGCACCGAAATCGATATCGGAAAAAACCGTCCTGGATCAGAGCGACGCGCAGGGCCGTAAAGCGCTCACCGCGCTGCGCGACAAGCTTGGGCAAAATGCCGACAGCGATGAATCGATGCTCGCGTATGTCATGTGCGGCACGCTGGTCACCAGCACGCTGCGCTTCCCGGCGTCGGCGCGCTTCGCCGACAGCTCTGCCATTGTCACCAAGCGCTTCAAGGATCAGGTCTACACCCTCAGCAACAAGGTCACCGCGCGCAACATGAACGGCGATGACGTCACTTATAGCTTCGACTGCTCGGTGCAGGAGCAACCCGCGTCGGCCGAATGGCGACTGCTGAATCTGAAGTTGCAGAAGGTCGGTTCTTAAGCCTCGTTTAAGGGTTCAAGGCGCCGGCTGCGCTATCATCGCCAGCCTGTGCGCCTTGAGCTTTGCCCCCGAATGTCCCCGATACCTGCTGACCTGAATCCGCTGCCTACCGTTTTGGCCGGCCCGCTGCTGCGCCGGCTGGAATCGACACGAGTGGTGCTGTGGTTGGTCGGCTCCCGCGAGCTGGCGCTGACCTTGCGTCTGCAAGGTGTAGGAGACATTCCTCTCGATGCCGGGAAATGCACAGTCATCCCCGTAGGCCGTCACGCGTTCGTCCATCTGATCGACGTTGTGCTCGACAGCACCCTGCCTTGCGACACGCGTATCGACTATGACCTGCTGATCGACGGCCAGACGCCCATCGCCGCATGGGCGCCGCATCTGCTGTACGGCAATGCCCACTGCCCGAACCTTGTCGTGCGCTCGCGGATCGATCAGGTGCTGCACGGTTCCTGCCGCAAGCCCCATCACCCGGCGGCAGACGGTTTGCTGTGCGTCGATCAACTGTTGGCTGCCGAAACCGATCCGCAACAACGTCCAGCCCTGCTGATGATGAGCGGCGACCAGATCTACGCCGACGACGTCGCCGGCCCGATGCTGCGGGCAATTCACGCCTTGATCGAACGCCTCGGCCTGTTCGACGAACACCTCGAAGGCGCGGTGGTCAGCGACAGCGCCAAGCTTTACAAGCACCCTGCCAGCTACTACCACCGCGCGGATTTGTTACCGGCGCTGGAGAGCAACGAGACCTTGCGCGAGCGATTTTTCGGCGGCGCGCGTAAGCCGATTTTCACCAGCAGCAGCGCCGACAATCACCTGGTGACGTTCGCCGAAGTCATGGCGATGTACTTGCTGGTGTGGTCGCCGGTTGCGTGGACCCTGATCACCCCACAAGCGCCGGTAATGACCCCGGAACGGCTCAAGCGCTACACCCTCGAACAGACTCGCATCGATGGATTTAAGGCCGGCCTGAACAACGTCGCCCGAGCCTTGGCGCACCTGCCGAGCCTGATGATTTTCGACGACCACGACATCACCGATGACTGGAATCTTTCCGCGCAGTGGGAGGAAACCGCCTACGGCCACCCGTTCTCCAAACGCATCATCGGCAACGCCTTGATCGCGTACATGTTGTGCCAGGGCTGGGGCAATAATCCGGACGCGTTCAAGGATGTGCTGGAGAACACTCGCCGCCTGAGCGCCAGTGGTGACGATCAATATCTCGACAGCCCGGTGCAGGACGCGCTGATCGATGATTTGCTGCGCTTTCAGCACTGGCATTTCGTGCTGCCGACCAGCCCGGCGCTGGTGGTGCTCGACACCCGCACCCGCCGCTGGCGCAGCGAGATGGCACTCAAACAACCCTCCGGTTTACTGGACTGGGAAGCGCTGAGCGAACTGCAACAGGAGCTGCTCGATCATCCGTCAGCAATCATTGTCTCCCCCGCGCCGATCTTCGGCGTGAAGCTGATCGAAACCGTGCAGAAGGTTTTCAGCTGGTGTGGTTATCCGCTGCTGGTCGACGCGGAAAACTGGATGGCTCATCGCGGTGCGGCGCAGGTGATCCTGAACATTTTCCGACACACCCGCACACCCGGAAACTACGTGGTGCTGTCCGGCGACGTGCATTATTCCTTCGTCTACGAAGTGCTTATCCGACATCGCAAGGCCGGGCCACGGATCTGGCAGATCACCAGCAGCGGGATCAAGAACGAATTTCCGAAAACCCTGCTGGAATGGTTCGACCGCCTCAACCGCTGGCTCTACTCGCCGCGCTCGCCGTTGAACTGGTTTACCAAACGCCGACGCATGAGCATCGTGCCCTATACCCCGGAACATGCCGAAGCGGGTGAGCGGCTGTGGAATTCGGCGGGGATCGGGCAGGTGTTTTTCAATGCGCAGGGGCAGCCGAGCGAGATCATTCAGCACAATTCGAACGGGGCGGTGAAGACGCGGATGCTGGCGCCGGAGTTGGGGGATTATCCGGACTGAGTTTCAGGTTCTTTTCCTACACTGACAATGCCAGATGATGACAGCACAACAACTACGCATGAGGCACGACCGAGGATAAGGATTACAGCCTTCTCAGAAACGTCTCCAAAGTTTCTGGTCGATACTTAAATGACTCGCAGCCCTCCTTCTGCGAAACAACCACTGGTAGGTATCGCCTTGTCATCATGTACTCATTTCTGTACGTTCTTTGCATCCAGCGAGGACTACAACATGCAAACCATCAACTACACCACCGCCCGCGCGCATTTGGCCGAAACGATGGATCGCGTTAACGAAGACCGGGCTCCCCTTCTAGTCACACGCCAAAAAGGTGAGCCCGTGGTGATGATGTCTCTGGCTGAATACAACGCACTTGAAGAAACGGCCTACTTGCTCCGCTCTCCAGCCAACGCCGAACGGTTGATCAAATCGATTGGCGAAATGCGTGCCGGCAAAGCCAAAGTCAGACAATTGATCGAAGAATGAAAATCGAGTTCACGCCATCAGGCTGGGAAGACTACTTGTGGTTTCAGCAGAACGATAAGGCCGGACTCAAACGTATCAATCTGTTGATAAAGGCAATTCAGCGCGAACCGTTTGAAGGGATTGGCAAGCCTGAGCCGCTCAAACACAACATGAGCGGCTTTTGGTCCAGACGAATTACGGGTGAGCATCGTTTGGTCTACAGCATCGAAGGCGGTGAGATTTGCGTCATTAGTTGCAAATACCACTACTGAATGATGTGCCCCACACCTCTGACAATCATCTCCACCTCCCGCTCATCAATCGTCAGTGGCGGCAGCAGCCGTATCGTCTTGCCGCGTGTAACGTTGATCAGCAATCCATGATCCCGCGCAGCAATCAGCGTCAGATCGCGGATCGGCTGTTTCAGCTCGATGCCGATCATCAAGCCCTGCCCACGAATCGCCAGCACGTTGGGGTTGTCTGCCAGTTCGGCACGTAGACGAGCCAGCAAGCGCTCCCCCTGTACCCGAACATTTTCCAGCAAGCCTTGTTCTTCGATGATGTCCAGCACCGTGCAGCCGACCCGGCAGGCCAGCGGATTACCGCCGAACGTGCTGCCATGGCTGCCGGGGGTGAACAGATCCGCCGCCCTGCCCCGCGCCAGGCAGGCACCGATCGGCACGCCGTTGCCAAGGCCTTTGGCCAGGGTCATGACGTCCGGCACGATGCCTTCATGCTGGAACGCAAACCATTGGCCGGTGCGGCCGATGCCGGTCTGGATTTCGTCGAGCATCAGCAGCCAGGCGTGACGATTGCACAGTTCGCGCAGGGCTTTGAGGTACCCGGGCGGCGGCAGTTGCACACCGCTTTCGCCCTGGATCGGCTCGACCAGAATCGCCACGATCCGCTCGCCGTGCTTTTGCTGCACTTGATCCAGCGCAGCCAGATCACCGAAGGGCACTTTGACGAAATCCCCCGGCAAATCATTGAAACCCAGACGCACCGCCGGCCCATCGCTGGCCGACAAGGTGCCCAACGTGCGCCCATGAAACGCGTTGGCCATGACCACCACCAGTGGCTGTTCGATGCCTTTGCTCCAGCCGTACAAACGCGCCAGCTTCAGTGCAGTCTCGTTGGCTTCAGCGCCGGAGTTGTTGAAAAACGCCCGCTCCATTCCTGACAACTGCGTGAGTTTCTGCGCCAGCTGTTGCTGCCAGTCGATGCTGTACAGGTTGGAGGTGTGCAGCAACAGTCCGGCCTGCTCGCTGATAGCAGCGACAATCCGTGGGTGCGAGTGCCCGACATTGGTCACCGCGACTCCGGCGACAGCATCCAGATATTCTCGACCGGCCTGATCCCACAGGCGCGTGCCCAGGCCTCTGATAAAGCTCAGGGCCAGCGGTTGGTAGGTATTCATCAGGGCGGCGGTCATGACTTCAAACTCCAGTGAAGGTCGGTGTGTTTGCAGTATGGTTAGCCACCAGAACTGGATAAACTCGGCAAAACTTCAATCATTTAAAAGCAGGACTTGATAATGGACCTGTTGCAGGCAATGAGCGTGTACGTGAAGGTCGTGGAAGCCGGGAGCATGACGGCGGCCGCGTTGCAGTGCGAAATTTCCACGACCATGGTCGGAAATCACCTGCGCGCACTGGAGCAAAGGCTCGGCGTGCAGTTGCTGCAGCGCACCACCCGCCGTCAGCGACTGACCGAATTCGGTAGCGTTTATTACCAGCGTTGTCTGGATGTATTGGGCCTGGTGGCCGACTCCGAACGCCTCGCCGAACAGGCCCTCGACGAGCCGCGCGGCTTGCTGCGTATCACCGCGCCACTGACTTTTGGCGTCGAACGTCTGGCCCCGGCGCTCAGCGAGTTTTCCCTGCAATACCCGCAATTGAAAATGGATGTGGTGCTGACCAACCGCCGTCCGGACCTGCTGGAAAGTGGCCTCGACGTGGCGTTTCGGCTGGGGCATTTCGAGCAGTCGAACCTGATCGCCCGGCCGCTGATCGACTACACCCTGACCGTGTGCGCCTCCCCGGCGTACGTCGCGCGACGCGGCATGCCGATCACCCCGGAAGACCTGCAGCAACACGACTGCCTGTCGTTTGCCTATCCGGCCGGCGATGACTGGCAATCGGTGGAAAAACGCTGGCGCCTCAGCGGCCCGGACGGCGAGATTCTGGTCGACGTCAGCGGCCCGATGCTGATGAACACCTCTGCCGGCCTGCATCAGGCGGCGCGCACCGGCATGGGCATTGTGATGCTGCCGGATGCGCTGGTGGAACAGGATCTGCGCGACGGCAAACTGGTGACGGTGATCCCCGATTACCAGCCCCCGAGCCGTCCATTGCATCTGCTGTACGCGCCGGATCGTTATCGTTTGCCGAAGCTGCGGCGCTTCGTCGAATTCGCGATGAAAACCTGGGGCAGATCCTGATTTAGGCTGCGATTGACTATGCTCCGGTGATTGCCGACAAGGATGCTGCCATTCGATGAAAACCAACCTCACCGTACGCGATCTGTTGCCTGCCGAAGTGGAGCCAGTTCGCCTGTTTCTAGGGCAACATGGCTGGGGACACCGAACGGGTTCCAACGACTACTTCGCCCAACTCATCGAAAACTCGCAACGCACTGCGGTCGCGCTGAGCGGCGAGCAGATCATCGGTTTCGCCCGAGGCCTCACCGATGGTTTGTCCAACGGCTATCTGTCGATGGTGGTGGTTGATGATCAACATCGGCGCGCCGGCGTCGGGCGCGCACTGGTCGAGCATGTCATGGGTGACAACCCCGAGATCACTTGGGTTTTGCGCGCCGGGCGCGAAGGGGCGGAGACGTTTTTTGCCAGTTTGGGATTTGAAACGTCGGTGATTGCCATGGAGCGGCCGCGCTTGAAATAACCGGCGCCGACCATGGCAACCGCTATGATTCATCTTCTCTTTCAAGCACGGACGCCAATTGATGCTAATCACTCTGCAAAACACCCCACTGTGGGTTTATGCGGTTTTCCTGGTACTGGTGTATTTCGGGATCAAGGCACGCACGCCCAGTCCCAAGAGCCGTTTAGCAATGCTGGTCACACCGCCAGCGTTGATAGTCTGGTCTCTCTTCTCAATAAATCTGACGCTTAACCCAGCCTTGTCCCTCAGTTGCTGGATCGGCGCCCTTTTGCTGGGCGGCGGTACAGCATGGCTGATGTTTTCGGCGCAATACGTGACGCTTGATGATTCGCAAACAGGACTGATCTTGCCCGGCACATGGAAAGTGTTGATGTTGTACCTGCTGTTTTTCGCCGTGAATTACTACTTCGGTTATCAGGATGACGTGCATCCGGAGCAAGCCTCTACTCCGGATATGCTGCAGTTCAAAGCTGCAACGTCAGGTTTCGTCTGTGGATTGATAGGCACTCGTTCGCTGAAGTACTACCGGTTGTTGCGCTTGCTTCAGGCGCAACGCCCGGGATTGACCGCACAATGAATCAGGAGCCGTCTTTCACCAACACCGGCTTATCCTGATAACGCTGCGCAAACAACTGCTTCAACTGCGCCACCTTCGGCATGTCGTTGATCACGATGTACGGATAGCTCGGGTGTTCGGTCAGGAAATCCTGGTGATAGTCCTCCGCCGGGTAGAAGCCGTTGTAGGTTTCCAATTTTGTGACGATCGGTTTGCTGTAGGCATGCGCCGCGTCGAGTTGGGCGATGTAGGCCTGGGCCACCCGTTGTTGATCGGCATTGACCGGGAATAGCGCCGAGCGATATTGCGTGCCGCTGTCGGGGCCTTGGCGGTTGAGTTCGGTCGGATTGTGGGCCACCGAGAAGTAGATCTGCAGCAGGCTGCCGTAACTGACTTGCGTCGGGTCGAAGGTAACTTGCACGGACTCGGCGTGACCAGTGTCACCTTCGCTGACCCGCTCGTATTGCGCCGTGTTCGCTGCGCCGCCGGCATAACCGGAGACGGCTTTCTGCACACCTTTGACGTGCTGGAAAACCCCTTGCACGCCCCAGAAACAACCACCGGCGAACACCGCGGTTTCACTGTGCGCCTGGGTGCTTTCGTCGAGGGCTGGTGGCGGGATGACCACCGCGTCTTCAGCGCCGAAAGAGAACGCCGAGCATTGGCCGATCACGCCGGCCATGGCGACGCCGAGCAACACGCGTCGCCAGTTGTTTTGAGCTTTCATGTTGCGCACTCCCGATCAGCCGAAGGTGAAGGCGTAAACCGATACGCCCGGGTCAAGAAATTCGATGGTGAAGGTGCGATCCTTCACCTCGTCGGTTTGCCGCACCAATTGGTACAAGCGCTGTTCGGTCACGCGACCGCTGCCATCCGCGGCGACATCGACTCCGTGGGCATCCCCCGGCGACTGACCGTCAATCGACACTTTGAAGCGCACCGGTTTGCCATCTGCGCCCGACCCCAGTACCAAATGCAGATCGCGGGCGTGGAAGCGATAGACGATGCGACTGGCCGGCGCACTGGCGGTGGCGCGCTCGGCGCCGACAGCCCACTGGCCGCCAAGGCTCCAGTCATTCAAAGTCAGGTCGGCCGGTGGGTTATAGGTCGCGACCTTGTCAGGCACCAAGCTGGTTTGCGGTACGAAATGTTCCGCACGCTGGTAGCCGACGTAGGTTTCCGGCGACAGCACCTGATTCATGTCCGGGGCCATCTGCACGCCTTGGGCGTCAGCGTTGATCAGGCCATCAGCCACGGTTTTGGCCCCGGCTTCACGCAGCAACTGCTGGATGACCCGCTCCGATTCGGCGTAGTCGCCTTCGCCAAAATGGTGGTATCGAATCCGTCCTTGAGCATCGGCAAAATAATGCGCCGGCCAGTATTCGTTGTTGAAGGCACGCCAGATCTTGTAGTCGTTATCGATCGCCACCGGGTAGTTGATACCCAGCTCCTTCATGGCTTTGGTGACGTTGCCGACATCGCGCTCGAAGGCGAACTCCGGCGCATGCACACCGATTACCACCAGCCCCTGATCGCGGTACTTCTCGGCCCAGGCTTTGACGTATGGCAGGGTGCGCAGGCAGTTGATGCAGGAGTAGGTCCAGAAATCCACCAGCACCACTTTGCCCTTCAATGCCTGGGCATCGAGGGGTGGCGAATTGAGCCATTGCACAGCGCCAGTGAGCGGTGGCAACTGTCCTTCGACCGGCAATGTTCCGGGTGCCTTGTCAGCGATTTTGATCACCGCGCCTGTGGCTTTCATGCTGCCGTTCGCCGCGTCATCCACAACGGGAATCTGCGCCATCATCGTGCCGCTGCCCGCAGGTGATTTGCCGGAGAGTTTGCCCACCAGCGCTTGTTCGATTCCGCCCGTGGATGCGGTCGACAACCGCGCCAACAGCCCGGTATCGAGGCCCAGCGCAATCGCCGCGACACCCGCCAGCATCGCCGCTCCCAACCCACGACGGATCCACTCCCCCGTACCGATCGAGCGCTTCATCAACGCAAAGACCTTACCGCCCAGCAGCAGCGCCGCCGCCAGTGAAGTCGCGGCGCCCGCCGCGTAGGCGAGCAACAACAGCGTGGTGGCGATGCTTGCCCCTTGCAGCGCGGCACCGGTCAGAATCAAGCCGAGAATAGGCCCGGCGCACGGCGCCCAGAGCAGCCCAGTGGCAACGCCGATCAGAAACGAAGCGCCGGGACGCGGACGATTGTCCTGGCCCGCGGCTGCGGACAGCCGACTGCCGGCCGAGACCAGCGGTCGCGTCAGGCGCTCGGCGAGACGCGGCAGCAGCAGCGTCAGCCCGAACAGTGCAACGAACAGCAACGCGAGCCAGCGCCCGTACTGATTGACTTGCACCACCCAACCGCCGCCCACCGCCGCCAGCGTGGCGACGAGGGCGAAGGTCAGCGCCATCCCGGCCAAGAGCGGCAAGCCACTCTTGATAAACGGCTGCCCGGTGCGAGCGAAGACAAAAGGCAGAACAGGCAGGATGCACGGACTGACGATCGTCAGCACACCGCCCAGATAAGCGAGAACCAAGAGCCACATGGTGTCGTCCTGTAGAAAGTGAAGATCGAAAAAGGGCCATGGCTCATGCCGCCACGGGTTTGAACGTCATCGCCAGGCCGTTCATGCAATAGCGCAGGCCGGTGGGTTTCGGACCGTCATCGAAGACATGCCCCAGGTGCCCGCCGCAGCGCCGACAGTGCACTTCATTGCGCGACATGCCGAAGGAGCGGTCCTGACGCGTGGCCACCGCGTGCTCCAGCGGTGCCCAGAAACTCGGCCAGCCGGTGCGGCTGTCGAACTTGGTCGCCGATGAAAACAGCGCCAGGTCACAGCCCGCGCAGTCGAATGTGCCGTTGCGATGTTCGTTGTTGAGGGGGCTGGTGTAGGCCCGCTCGGTGCCTTCTTCGCGCAGGATGGCGTACTGCTCATCCGAGAGCAGCGAGTGCCATTCACTGTCGCTGTGGCTCACCTCGAAAACCTCATCGGCATGGGCTTGCTCGATCAGTGCGGTGCCCGAGGAAAATTTTGGCAATACACCCGCCACCAGGGCTGCAACCCCTAGCCCGCCGCTCGCTACGAGAATCTGTCGCCGTGAAAACATGGCCGTCTCCAAAAATTCCAGGTGCCTGTCATGGAACACAGCCTAGGCTTGGGTTGATCGCCAAATCCTCACGGGAAGTTAACGAATTCGTGATAACTCGCCCCGAGGAAAACCCGCACAATGCGCTCACTGCGCCGAAGGATTGAGCTTGATGGAACCGACCAGACGCATCCTCGTGGTCGAGGATGACCAACACATCGCCGATTTGATTTGCCTGCATTTGCGCGATGAACATTACGACGTCGTGCACTGCGCCGACGGCGACGAAGGCATGCGCCTGTTGCAACAGGGGCAATGGGATGCGCTGATCCTCGACCTGATGTTGCCGGGGGTCGACGGCCTGGAAATCTGCCGCCGCGCCCGGGCGATGGCGCGCTATACGCCGATCATCATCACCAGCGCACGCTCCAGCGAATTGCACCGCATCCTCGGTCTGGAACTGGGTGCCGACGACTACCTCGCCAAACCGTTTTCAATGCTGGAACTGGTGGCCCGGGTCAAAGCCTTGCTGCGCCGGGTCGACGCCATGGCGCGCAACCTGAAAATGGACGCCGGCAGCCTCAATCTCGATGGTCTGAGCATCGACCCGATCACCCGCGATGTCGCCCTCAATGGCACGCGCCTGGACCTCACCCCGCGCGAGTTCGATCTGCTGTATTTCTTCGCCCGACAACCGGGCAAGGTGTTCTCGCGCATGGACCTGCTCAATGCGGTGTGGGGTTACAGCCACGAAGGCTACGAGCACACGGTCAATACGCACATCAATCGCTTGCGGGCGAAAATCGAAAGCGATCCGGCGCAACCGACACGCATCCTCACCGTGTGGGGCCGTGGCTATAAATTCGGCACGGAACAACCATGAAACTGACCCTGTCGCAGCGCCTGTCCGTCGTATTCGCCGTGTTGCTGTTGGTGTGCTGCGGCACCTCGGCATGGCTGCAGGTGCGCTCCAGCAAGATGCACGAGCTGGAAGTGGTGCAAGGCCTGTCGCGGGACCTGGCCCAGCACATCGCCCATGACACGGTGCTGATGGACAGCAATGGCTTGATGCCCGGCGCCGTGCGCGAACTGTTCAGCCAGTTGATGCTGGTCAACCCGAGTGTCGAGGTGTACCTGCTCGACACGGATGGGCGGATCGTCGGCAATGCCGCACCCGAGGGTCGGATGCGACGGGAAAAAGTCGACCTCGTACCGATCAAGCGCCTGCTCGACGATCAACCGCTGCCGATCCTCGGCGATGACCCGCGCAGCGTCGATGGCCGCAAGGTGTTCAGTGCCGCGCCACTGAAGGTCAATGGCAAGCCTGCGGGCTATCTGTACGTGGTGTTGCTCAGTGAAGAACATGATCGTTTCGCCGAACGCGGCGCGACCAGTGCTGCGCTCAATACCGCGTTGCTATCAATCGGGCTGGTGGCGCTGTTGTGCCTGATTGCCGGCCTCACGGCATTCAACCTGATCACCCGGCCATTGCGCCGGTTGACTGAAACTGTCAGCCGCTTCGACATCGACGGTACACCGCAATCTGCGCCCGTCATGCCAGCCACTGTGGATAAAACCGCTGACCCGGATGAAATCGCTGTGCTCGACGCTGCCTTCCGGCAGATGCAAAACCGCCTAGGGGAACAGTGGCGCTCGTTGACCCGCCAGGATCAGGAGCGCCGTGAACTGGTGGCGAACATCTCCCACGACCTGCGCACACCGCTGGCCTCGCTGCACGGCTATCTGGAAACCCTGTCACTCAAGGACGCCACGCTCTCTGCCGAGGAGCGGCGCCGCTATCTGGGCATCGCTCTCGATCAAAGCCGCAAGGTCGGCGGGTTGGCGCAATCGTTGCTGGAGCTGGTGCGTCTGGAACACGGCTTTGTGCAACCGGTGCTGGAACGCTTCTCCCTGATCGATCTGCTGCAGGACATCTTCCAGAAATTCGAACTGGCCGCCGAAGCCCGCCACGTCGAACTCAAGGCCAGCTTCGGGCCAAACCTGCCGACGGTCTGCGCCGACCTTGGCTTGATCGAACGGGTGCTGACCAACCTGGTGGACAACGCCTTGCGCCATACACCGCCGGGCGGCGAAATCGAGCTGGATCTGAAACCCCAGGGCGTACTGGTCGAAGTGACGGTTAGCGACACCGGCCCCGGCATCGCACCCGAGTTGCGCGAAGGTCTGTTCCTGCGTCCGTTCAATATTGGTGGTGCGCGACGCGACGGAGGACTGGGGCTTCGCATCGTCCACCGCATCCTGCAACTGCACGGGCGAGACATTCAGTTGGTCGATGTCGCCGGGCGGGGCGCAACTTTCCGCTTCACGCTGCCGACCGATCAGCAAACCGCTGAACAGTGGATGGTGCGCTCGATGAACCTGAACACGCCGGACAAATAATCCGCACCACCGGACTGTTGTTCCGTGACAACGCCGCCCCGCTCCCCTAAATTAACCGGCCTGAAAAAGACCCCGTGCTTTCTCGTCTCAACTCAAGTTAAAAAAGTAGTGAAATTTCAATGTCCGATTTCAACACCGCTGAATCCGTAGTCACCGAATCGTCAAAAGCGGAATACGAAAACTCCATCAATCTTTCACAACACCTTCCACAAGCCAAGATCATCAGCGAGATGGTGCTGGATGCTTTCCAGTCGACCCGCGAAAGCGACCAGATCCGCGAGCTGCGCGCCGCGATCCGTCAGGCGCACGACAGCTTCGATGACGACAAGGCCTACGAGCTGATGGGCGAACTCAAGCGCCTCAAGGACGCCGAGGCCGCCGACATCGCCGCCCTCGAAGACCTGAGCAGCAAGTTCTCGATCGGCCGCATCCTGTCCTGCTTCAAGGACGATCCGGCATTCCAGGAAATCGTCTACGGCCTCGCGCTCAAAGTGCTGAACCAGACCCATCAGGCGATCAGCAACCCGAGCGGCGGCAAGAGCAAAGCCGCCCGCGCCAAGAAAGAAGTCGAAATCTTCACCATCAGCAAGGACGGCAGCAGCGTGACCCTGCCGCTGCGCACGCCGCGCTCGCGTATGAACGTTGACCGTGAAGCGCTGGAGTTCCTCGGCTTCACCTTCGTCGGTGAAGGCGAAGAAGCCGAGTTGGAGGGCGAGACCTTCGTCGACAACGCCGGCACCGAACACGCGATCAACCGCAAGAACATCATCACCGCCCTGCAACAGCAGACCGCATTCGATGGCTACAGCATCGCTGCGCAGTAATCCCGGCACCGACAAAAAAGCCCCGCTCTGAGATTCAGGCGGGGCTTTTTGTTGGGCGGCGCGGCGGTCAGACTTCCGGCTGCACCGCTGCGATCATGTCGACTTCAACCGCGGCGTTCTTCGGCAACTGGTAGACACCGACCGTAGTGCGCGTATGTCGCCCGGCATCACCGAGCACATGGCTGAAAACGTCCGATGCACCGTTGGCCACCTCACTCAGGTCAACGAAGTCCGGGGTCGACTTCACATACACCGTGACCCGCAACAACGCCCGGATCTTGTCCAGCGAACCGACCGCATCGACGATCAGCGCCAGGCAGCGCATGGCACTGATGCTCGCGGCAGCCTGGGCGTCCTTGAGGGTCAACTCCAACCCCACGCGACCGGGATACAGAATCCTGCCATTGACCCGCGGCACCATGCCGCTGATGTACAACTCATCGCGGTGGCGGATCAGCGGCGCGTAATTGCCGCCGGCGGTGTTCTCGCCGTAGATGTCGTAATTCAGCTCGTGTGCCAGGGCAATGAAGCGTTCGTCGCAGGTCATCCTCTCAGTCATTTCGCCCAGCCTTTTGATCGATGCATGAAAAATCGCAGGTTAAGACCGATGAAAATCGCGGATTTGACTCGATGTAGATCATCGGCATAGTTGGATCCAAATCTAGGTCTTTTACTGACTGATAGCAACCTGCCGCCACAATAGCAGCGCCAGCCTTTCTGCGCGCAGCAGCCATCTCCTGAATTCCTTGCATCAATTCGTCAAATAGAACGCGTTTTGCCATCCATCAGCGCCTCGATAAAACCCAGTTGTCGAGTGATCGTAACGAAAGAAAAATCTTCTGGCGGTAGGAGATATCCCTTTTTGAAGAAGGCTCCTTCCCAACTGGCAGAAATTATTGAGTGCTGGAAGTATTCGTTCGGTTACCTGAATAAGGCCCAACAAAAAACCCCGCACATCTCTCAATGTGCGGGGTTTTTCTTGAAGCCATCCAGCCTTACGGCGCGTACGTCAGCAGCAGCTCGGCCGGCACCTTGAAGTCCAGGGACATCATGACGCTCAGGGCGGTGATGGTGAAGATCGAGAACACGAACAGCTTGCGTGCCCAGACCGTGTCATCCACCGCCTTGTAGCCGGTCCAGGCCATGTACAACCAGTACATGCCCATGGCCGCGGCGACGGCGAGGTAGCTCATGCCGGCGTAACCGCTGAAGGTCAGCATCAAGGTCGCCACGAGGAACGCCAGGATGTAGAGCAGGATGTGCTTCTTGGCCACTTCGATTCCGCGCTTGACGGGCAGCACCGGAATCGATGCGGCCAGGTAGTCGTTGAAACGGAAGATCGCGATGGCGTAGGAATGCGGCATCTGCCACAGGCTGAACATCACCAGCAGGGTCAGTGCGGCCATGTCGAAGCTGTTGGTTACGGCAACGTAACCGATCACTGGCGGCATGGCGCCCGACAGACTGCCCACCAGCGTGCCGTGAACCGACTTGCGCTTGAGGTACAGGCTGTAGAAGCCGACGTAGATGATGAAGCCGATTACCGCGAACAGGGCGGCCAACGGGTTGGCCACCTTGTACAACAAGGCAACGCCGAGAACACCAAGGATGGTCGCGTAGACCAGGGCCAGTTTCAGGGAGATCAAGCCCTGCACCAGCACCCGGTTCTTGGTGCGTTCCATCTTCAGGTCGATGTCGCGGTCGATGCAGTTGTTGAACACGCAACCGGAGGCCACAACCAGGGATGTGCCGATCATGGCGGCCAGGAACACCGCCAGATCTACATGCCCTTTCGAGGCCAGGAAGAACCCGCCTGCCACAGAAAGCACGTTACCGAAAATGATCCCCGGTTTGGTGATTTGGATAAAGTGCTTGAGCGACATCGGGTCTACCTCACTTCGCCATCATGTACGTGTGGATGCTGAACATGATCCACAGCGACAGGCCAACCAGCAGCAGGATCACGATGGCCGTAAAGACAAACGCGATCACGTTGTTACGTTGTGCAATCGAACGGTCCAGGTGCAGGAAGTAATACAGGTGAACGATCACCTGGATTACCGCGAACAGCAGGACGATTGCCAGCGTGGTCGACTTCGGCAAGGTCGGGAACATCACCAGGCCGAACGGGATGGCAGTCAGGATCACCGACAGGATGAAGCCGATGGCGTACGACTTTACGCTGCCGTGGCCAGCATCATGGCTGTCATGGGAGTGTGCATTAGCCATTACAGAGTCCCCATCAGGTAAACAACGGTGAATACGCAGATCCACACCACGTCCAGGAAGTGCCAGAACAGGCTCAGGCAGCTCAGACGGGTCTTGTTGGTCGCCGTCAGGCCGTGCTTGTTGACCTGGTACATCATGATGCCCATCCAGATCAGACCCGCGGATACGTGCAGACCGTGGGTACCGACCAGGGTGAAGAACGCCGACAGGAAGCCCGAACGGCTAGGACCGAAGCCCTCGGAGATCAGCAGGTGGAACTCGTTGATCTCCATGGCGATGAAGCCTGCGCCGAGCAGGAAGGTCATGAACAACCAACCCAGAACCTGCTGCTTTTTACCTTTGTACAACGCCAGCATGGCGAAGCCGTAGGTGATCGAACTGAACAACAGCAGAGCGGTTTCGCCCAGCACGTATGGCAGTTCGAAGATGTCGTGGCCCGACGGGCCACCGGCGACGTTGTTTACCAGTACTGCGTACACCGCGAAGATCGACGCAAACAGAATGCAGTCGGTCATCAGGTAGAGCCAGAAACCGTATACGGTCATCTCGCCCGAGTCGTGGTGATGGTCATCGTGCCCATGGTCACCATGGGCGTGTCCAACATTGGTCACTAAGTTCGACATGGTTTAAGCCTGTTCCAACGAGGTTACACGGGTGGCATTGGCCGGGATTTTCCCTGCCGCGACCAGACGCTTGTGCTGCTCGGCTTCGATGCGCTCGATCGTTTCAACCGGAACCATGTAGCCCTGGTCGTCACGTGCGGCGTGGATCACGAAGTAGATGACAGTGCCGGCCAGGCTGGCGATCGCCAACCACCAGATGTGCCAGATCATCGCGAAACCGAAGACGGTCAGCAGTGCGCCCATAACCACGCCAGTGGCGGTGTTGTTCGGCATGTGGATCGGCTCGTACTTGGCCGGAGCCTGGTACGCAGTACCGTTTTCCTTGGCTTCGGTGAACGGGTCGATGCAGTCAGCCTTAGGCAGCACAGCGAAGTTGTAGAACGGAGGTGGCGACGAGGTCGACCATTCCAGAGTGTGGGCATTCCACGGGTCACCGTGTTCGCACATGTTCTCTGGCTTGTTGCGGTCACGCACACTGACGTACAGCTGGATCAGTTGGCAGGCGATACCGACAGCGATCATCACCGCACCGAACATGGCAACGTACAGGTACGGTACCCACTCAGGGTTGGTGGTGGCGTTCAGACGACGGGTCATGCCCATGAAGCCCAGTGCATAGAGCGGCATGAACGCGACGAAGAAGCCCGAGATCCAGAACCAGAATGCTGCTTTACCCCAGCCTTCGTGCAGCTTGAAGCCGAACGCTTTCGGGAAGTAGAAGCCGAAACCTGCGATGTAGCCGAATACCGCGCCGCCGATAATCACGTTGTGGAAGTGCGCGATCACGAACAGGCTGTTGTGCAGAACGAAGTCAGCACCCGGGATGGCCAGCAGTACGCCGGTCATGCCGCCGATGGCGAAGGTCACCATGAAGCCCAGGGTCCACATCACCTGGCTGGTGAAGCGCAGACGGCCCTGGTAGATGGTGAACAGCCAGTTGAACAGTTTCACACCCGTCGGGATGGAAATCAGCATCGTCGCCAGACCGAAGAAGGCGTTGACGCTGGCACCCGAACCCATGGTGAAGAAGTGGTGCAGCCAAACCATGAAGCCCAGTACCGAGATCGCGCCCGAAGCGTAGATCATCGAGTGGTGGCCGAACAGTTTCTTGCCGGTGAACGCCGAGATCACTTCCGAGAAGATGCCGAATGCCGGCAGGATCAGGATGTAAACCTCAGGGTGGCCCCAGGCCCAGAACAAGTTGACGTACATCATTGGATTGCCACCAAGTTCATTGGTGAAAATGTGGAAATCCATGTAACGGTCGAGGGTCAGCAGTGCCAGGGTAGCAGTCAGGATCGGGAACGAAGCCACGATCAGGACGTTAGCCCAGGTGCAGGTCCAGGTGAAGATCGGCATGTCCATCAGTTTCATGCCAGGGGTACGCATTTTCAGCACGGTCGCGAGGAAGTTGACCCCCGTCAGCGTCGTACCTAACCCGGATAGCTGTAGCGCCCAGATGTAGTAGTCCATACCCACGCCAGGGCTGTACTGCAGACCCGACAGCGGCGGATAGGCAACCCAGCCGGTCTTGGCGAATTCGCCGACGCCCAGGGACAGGTTGATCAGCACAACGCCGGACACCAGCAGCCAGAAGCTCAGGGAGTTCAGGAACGGGAAGGCAACGTCACGCGCGCCGATCTGCAGCGGCACTGCAAGGTTCATCAGGCCGGTGAAGAATGGCATCGCCATGAAGATGATCATGATCACACCGTGAGCGGTGAAGATCTGGTCATAGTGTTCAGGTGGCAGGTAGCCAGGCGAACCCTCGGTGGCCATGGCCAACTGGGTACGCATCATGATGGCGTCGGCAAAGCCACGCAGCAGCATGACCATGGCAACGATGATGTACATCACACCGATTTTCTTGTGGTCGACCGACGTCAGCCACTCGGTCCACAAGTAGGTCCACTTCTTGAAGTAGGTGATTGCAGCGAACAACGCCAGACCACCGAGCGCGATCATCGAGATGGTGACCATCACGATCGGCTCGTGGAAAGGGATCGCTTCCCAACTTAATTTACCAAACATCGTTTACTCCTCTGCCCCGGCAGCTGAATGCGAATTCGAGTCCATATCCGTTGCCGCCACTTCTTTCTCTTTCTTCTCGTGCTTCAGCGGCTTGCCCGGTTTCATGCCTTCGTACTTGTCGACGATGATCTGGAACAGGTTCGGCGTGACCGAGGAGTAGAGCTCGACTGGATTGTTCTGGCTTGGCTTGGCAAGGGCTGCGTATTCAGCTTGTTCAAGCTGTTTAGGTGCCTTTTTGACTTCACTTACCCAGGCGTCGAAATCTTCCTGAGAAGTTGCGATCGCTTTGAATTTCATACCGGTGAAACCAGCACCGCTGTAGTTGGCGGAGATACCGTCCATTTCAGCGTTGCGGTCAGCGATCAGGTGCAGCTTGGTCTGCATGCCCGCCATCGCGTAGATCTGGCCGCCCAGGCCCGGGATGAAGAACGAGTTCATCACGGCGTCGGAGGTGATCTTGAAGTTGATTGGCGTGTGCGCCGGGAACACGATCTTGTTGACCGTGGCAATGCCTTGTTCCGGGTAGATGAACAGCCACTTCCAGTCCAGCGCAACGACTTCGATGGTCACCGGCTTGACGTCGGATTCAATCGGACGGTACGGGTCCAGTTTGTGGGTCGAAATGTAGGTGATGTAACCCAGGGCGATGATGATCAGAACCGGGATGGTCCAGACGGCCACCTCGATTTTGGTCGAGTGCGACCATTTCGGGGTGTAGACGGCGTCCTTGTTGGAAGCGCGATACTTCCAGGCAAACAGGAAGGTCATGACGATAACCGGCACAACGACCAACAGCATCAGCAGCGTGGCGGTGATGATCAGGTTGCGCTGTTCCAGGCCGACCTGGCCCGTTGGATTGAGCAGGGTCATGTTGCAGCCTCCCAGCAACAACGTGCCGAGCAGCGGCACTAGGCCTAGTAATCTGGGGTACCTGTTTTTACTCATCTCACGACCTCTAAAGCAGCTTGCGCAATGCAGTTGGGTTTTGATCGCCAACACTTCACCCTGCCAAGGGTTGGCATTTTCTTTGGATTGAATAAGGGCCGCCCGTCGCGCGTCAGACGCTCGACAAAACCTTGGGACAGCGGTCAGTTCTTATTCGAATTCGTGGTCAAAGGCCTTGTTACAGACCAATTCCATTTGGTGCGGAAAGTTGGAAGGCACCGACACCTGGGTGTCTCAAAAGCCTTTCGGCCTGCTCGACACCCGACTTCCTGCTCGGTTCCTTATAAAGGCCGAGCAGTGCCGGGAATTCAATGCGGGCGATTGTAGATAGGTAGCGCCCTATACACCATGTCTTATCCCGAAATAATTTTTATCGCTCAGAGCAACAATCCATCACCGTTTTTGCAAAAGTTCCGCATGTTATCGAAATCAATTCTCAACAAAAACACCAAAAAATGTAGGCCTATACACCTCAGTTCAGACAGCTCCGAAGGCTTTTTCCCGGCAGCGAATCGGCGCAAAGCCCGATATTCAAAGGCCTCTGGCCATCTGCCAGAGCTTGTTAAAACTGCCTGATCTGGCACATCCGTGCAAAACCAGAAAAATGCCGAAACAGACCAATCCTTTTTTGTAACATTACGCCAATCCGGGTTGCCGAAACGCCCTGCGACATGGCGCGTGTGACAACATGTCGCACACCTGCCGCACTCTCTGTTGCCGTTCGTCACGGTGATTTCACAAACACTCTGAAATGCAAAACGCCTCGATCGGCTGATCCGCAAATCGAGGCGTTTTCTGTATCGGCCAATCAGCCGAAGAGTTGACTCAGCGCAGTGCTTTTCGGTTGCGCGAGGTCAGCAGCGGCACCAGGATCACCACCAGCACGAACGCCACCAGCGCCCATTGCGCCAGCGACAGGCCGAGGATCGGCGGGTACGGCGTCGAGCAGAAACCGTCGACCTGGAAGCCCAGCGGGAAGATCTTCGCCAACGGCAGGTCGTCGACAATCGGCTGCAACACATCGATGCCGCAGCTCACCGCCGGATAGAACTGGGTGTACACATGATGCCCGGCGACACCGGCCCCGGCGATCGCGCAGATCACCACCAGCACTTCGAACACCGTGATGCTGCGTCGGGTGCGCATGGCCGCGCCGATAAAGGCGAACAGCGCAATCAGCAGCAAGGCATAGCGCTGCAGGATGCACAGCGGGCATGGCGCCTCGCCCAGCACGATCTGCATATAAAGAGCGCCACCGATCAGCGCCAGACAGATGACCCCCAACAGCACCAGAAGGCGCCGCTCACGTCCCAGTCGAATCGTTTCCTCGCTCATCGCGTTTCCCTTTCAAATCCATGGTTCAGCCGTTGAACGGCTGATGGTTGCCCGCAAGTCTACACGCGGGACATTACGCCGCGCAGTAGCGGGGGAATAAACGATAAGGCGGTTAAGGAATGATTAACCTTTAAACAGAATTTGATAATAGAGACCGCGTAACGGCCTTCGCGAGCAGGCTCGCTCCCACATTGGATCTGCGTCGAACACAAATCCTGTGGGAGCGAGCCTGCTCGCGAATCAAGGCAACCGCGTTTCAGATCATTCCAGAGCAGCCGCCGGCCCGAAGAACTCATAACGGCTCTGCTGCTCCGGCACGCCCAACGCTTTCAGATGCCGTTTGATCGCCCCCATGAAGCCTTTCGGCCCAAGAAAGTAAGCATCGACATCGCGCTGCTGCGGCAACCATTCACCCAACTGCTCGGCGCTCAGCATCCCGAGCTTGTCCGCCGCCGGGCTTACGCCGTCATCTTCGGCGTAGCAATAGAAGCGTTTGAGCTGTGGATGACGCGCCGCCAGACCGTCGACCCAGTCGCGGAACGCATGCACGCTGCCATTGCGCGCGCAGTGGATAAAATGCACCGGGCGTTCGGTTTGCAGCGCTGCTTCAAGCATCGCCAAAGTCGGAGTGATGCCGACACCGCCACTGATCAGCACCAACGGCTTGTCGCTGGCCGTCAGGGTGAACTCGCCCGATGGCGGGAACAGCGCAATGCTTGCGCCGACGTGCAGTTGATCGTGCAAATAGTTGGACGCACGACCACCCGGCTCGCGTTTGACGCTGATGCGGTATTGGCCCTTGTTCGCCAGCGCCGACAGCGAGTAGTTACGGCGAATCTCTTCGCCATCGAGGATCAACTTCATGCCGATGTACTGGCCCGGCTGCGCAGCAAGGATCGGACCTTTGTCCGCCGGTTCGAAGTAGAACGAGATGATCTCCGCGCTCTCCTCGACCTTGTCCACCACGATGAACTCCCGCGCCCCGCGCCAGCCGCCGACCGCTTGTTCTTTCTGGTCGTAGATCGCCGTCTCCGCGCCGATCAGAATCTCGGCCAGCTGCCCGTACGCCGCGCCCCATGCGCTCATGACCTCAGGCGTGGCGATCTCGTCACCGAGCACTTCGGAGATGGCGCGCAGCAGGCAGGTGCCAACAATCGGGTAGTGCTCCGGGAGGATTTGCAGGGCGACGTGCTTGTTAATGATCTTCGCCACCAGATCGCCCAACTGGTCGAGCTGATCGATGTGCCGCGCATACATCAACACGCCGTTGGCCAGAGCACGCGGCTGGTCGCCACTGGCCTGGTGCGCCTGGTTGAACAGTGGACGTACCTCAGGGTATTCGGCGAGCATCATGCGGTAGAAGTGGGTGATCAGCGCTTCACCGCCGCTTTCCAGCAGAGGCACGGTGGATTTGACGATGGCACGATCCTGGACGCTAAGCATAAGAGTGACTCCTGAGCTTTTTGAGAATTACCTTAGGCTTATCAGTTTTCGTGCCAGATTATTTATCGTTATAAATCAATGGTTTATTTTTTAAGTAGTCATTTAGACTCAAAGCACCTTATAGTCATAGCGACTACATAGAGTCTCTTTGACTACAAGACCATGACCGCCAAATCCTTGCTCACCGCTCTACTGCCGCTGGTCTCCGACCTGTCCCGCGAACTGCCCGAAGGCGAGCGCTACCGGCGCCTGCTCGAAGCCATGCGCACCCTGCTGCCATGCGACGCCGCCGCGTTGCTGCGTCTGGACGGCGAATGGCTGGTGCCGCTAGCGGTGGATGGTTTGAGTACCGACACACTCGGCCGGCGCTTCAAAGTCAGCGAACATCCACGTTTTGCCATCCTGCTGGAAGGCGCCGGTCCGACCCGGTTCGCCGCCGACAGCGACTTGCCCGATCCGTACGATGGCTTGGTCGATGGTCTGGGCGATCATCTCGAAGTCCATGACTGTCTCGGTTGCCCGCTGTTCGTCGAGGAACAACTCTGGGGCCTGATTACCCTTGATGCGCTCGACCCGGAGCGTTTCGAGCCGATCGAACTCGACGCTTTGCAAGCCTTCGCCAGCCTCGCGTCGGCCACGGTCAACGCCGCCGAACGCATCGAACGCCTGGCGCTGCGTGCCGAGGACGAGCACCAGCGCGCCGAGGTCTACCGCCAGGCCAGCGGCCAGCAGCCGCGCGAAATGATCGGCCAGAGCAAGGCGCACAAACGCCTGGTGGAGGAAATCAATCTGGTCGGCGGCAGCGACCTGACCGTGCTGATCACCGGCGAAACCGGGGTCGGCAAGGAACTGGTGGCGCAGGCGATCCACGCCGCCTCCCCGCGCGCCGACAAACCGATCATCAGCCTCAACTGCGCCGCCCTGCCCGACACCCTGGTCGAGAGCGAACTGTTCGGCCATGTGCGCGGTGCCTTTACCGGCGCTACCAGCGACCGCCGCGGCAAGTTCGAACTGGCCAATGGCGGCACGCTGTTTCTCGATGAAGTCGGCGAACTGTCGCTGACCGTGCAGGCCAAATTGCTGCGTGTGCTGCAAAGCGGCCAGTTGCAGCGGCTTGGCTCGGACAAGGAACACCAGGTCGATGTGCGCCTGATCGCCGCGACCAACCGCGATCTGGCTGAAGAAGTGCGCAGCGGCCGCTACCGCGCCGACTTCTATCACCGCCTGAGCGTGTACCCGCTGCGGGTCCCGGCGCTGCGCGATCGCGGCCGCGATGTGTTGCTGCTCAGCGGCTTTTTTCTGGAACAGAACCGCTCGCGCATGGGCCTCAACAGCCTGCGCCTGAGCAGCGACGCCCAGGACGCGTTGCTCGCCTACACTTGGCCGGGCAACGTGCGCGAGCTGGAACACTTGATTGGCCGCAGCGCACTGAAAGCGCTGGGTAACTGCAAGGTACGGCCGAAGATTCTCAGCCTGAGCGCGGCAGATCTGGATCTGCCGCGCGAGGTTGTGGATAACTCGGCTGAGCCGGTTGCCGAGGTGCCTGCGATGCCGTTGATCAGCGGCGATTTGCGCAGTGCCACCGAGCAATATCAGCGGCAGTTGATCAGTGCTGCGCTTGAACGTAACCAGGATAACTGGGCGAGTGCGGCGCGGGAGCTGGGGCTGGACCGGGCGAATCTGGGGCGGATGGCTAAACGCCTTGGAATGAGATAGATCTCCATTGTGGCGAGGGAGCTTGCTCCCGCTCGGCTGCGCAGCAGTCGCAAAATCAGCGGACATGGCCAAGCTGATACACCGCGGTGGATGGTTATGGGAGCGCTTCGCACTCCAGCGGGAGCAAGCTCCGTCGCCACAGAGCATTCGCCGCCGTTCGGCCGAGATTGGGGATTGAGCCTAAAGCCTGCCCCCGACAAGTCGATAACCCGGCATCAATAGTTTCTGGCGATTTGCACCCTCGCCCATCACCTTTTTCCACAGAAGGTTTTTATGTCTTCCAACAAAGCCCGCGCAGATTCACTTTCGCTTCTGCTGTTTACCTTGCGCAGCGGCAAGCTGATGGCGATCAACCTGCTGAAAGTCAGTGAAATCATTCCCTGCCCGCCGCTGACCAAAATGCCGGAGTCGCATCCGCACGTCAAAGGCATCGCCACCCTGCGCGGCGCTTCGCTGTCGGTGATCGACCTCAGCCGCGCCATCGGCGAGCGACCGCTGGAAGACCCGAACGGCGGCTGCCTGATCGTCACCGACGTCAGCCGCTCCAAGCAGGGTCTGCACGTTCAGGCGGTGAGCAAAATCGTCCATTGCCTGACCACCGACATCAAGCCACCGCCATTCGGCTCCGGCGGCTCGCGCGCCTACATAACCGGCGTGACGTCGGTCGACGGCACACTGGTACAAGTGCTCGACATCGAGAAAGTCATCCACAGCATCGCCCCAGCGCAGATCGAGATGGCCCCGACCGACCTGAGCATGGAAGACGCCGAAGTCCTGGGCAACGCACGGATTCTGGTGGTCGACGACAGCCAGGTGGCGCTGCAGCAATCGGTGCACACCCTGCGCAACCTCGGCCTGCAATGTCACACTGCGCGCAGTGCCAAGGAAGCCATCGACTGCCTGCTGGATCTGCAAGGCACCGCTCAGCAGATCAACCTGATCGTCTCCGACATCGAAATGTCCGAGATGGACGGCTACGCCTTCACCCGCACCCTGCGCGAGACGCCGGACTTCGCCCACCTCTACGTGCTGCTGCACACCTCGCTCGACAGCGCGATGAACAGCGAGAAAGCACGCCTGGCCGGGGCCAACGCGGTGCTGACCAAGTTCTCCTCGCCGGAACTGACGCAGCGGCTGATCGAAGCGGCCAAACACGTCGCCGCCAACGGTCACTGAGTCTTGGGCCAGACGTACTGCTTTTTGATGCGGCGCGACCTTCGCCAAGACGTGCCGCCGATCTACTGGCCGGAAGGCATTGAACTGAGCACTTATCGCCCGGAACTCGCGGCGGC
Source organism: Pseudomonas sp. 13B_3.2_Bac1 (assembly GCF_025466205.1). Lineage (NCBI taxonomy): Bacteria > Pseudomonadati > Pseudomonadota > Gammaproteobacteria > Pseudomonadales > Pseudomonadaceae > Pseudomonas > Pseudomonas sp. 13B_3.2_Bac1. The sequence continues at coordinate 425 of NZ_JANLOG010000104.1, read as the reverse complement.
GGTGCATCAGCTGATGCAACTCGGCTACCGTGAGGGCGGCGGTCGGGTGCCGGCACTGGAGGAATGGCAGCTGCGCTTCGAGAGCGATCCCGAATACGATCCGGCGCTGTGTTTCATTGCCAGCGATGCCGAAGGCGTGATCGGCGTGGCGCAGTGCTGGACCAGCTCGTACATCAAGAATCTGGTGGTGCATCCGCGCGCTCAGGGCTGTGGGCTGGGTCGGGCGTTGCTGTTGCATGCATTCAAGGTGTTTCAGCAACGCCGTGAAGGGTTTGTCGATCTGAAGGTGCTGGAAGACAACCTGCGGGCGCAGCGTCTGTATGAGAGTGCCGGGATGAATGTGGTTCGCCGGGAGTTGGTGCCGGACTGATCGACCGTCTTCGCGGGGCACCCCCCGCCCCCACGGGGGCCGCCTTTCAAAATTT
>NZ_JANLOG010000156.1:0-56200 GCF_025466205.1 Pseudomonas sp. 13B_3.2_Bac1 | reverse complement strand
AAAAAAACCCCGGCACTCACATGCCGGGGCTTTGGTTTTTCAGCGAATCACTCAGACCTGTGGGTCGCCCACGTGCAGGATTTTCATGCCGTTGGTGCCGCCGGTGGTGTGGTAGCTGTCGCCCTTGGTCAGGATGACCCAGTCGCCTTTTTCCACAACGCCGCGCTTGACCAGCTCGTCGATTGCCTTCTGGCTGACTTCGTTCGGCGCCAGCGAGGCCGGGTCGAATGGCACGGTGTACACGCCACGGAACATCGCCGCGCGAGCCTGGGCTTCGCGGTGCGGGGTGAACGCGTAGATCGGCACCGAAGAACGGATACGCGACATGATCAGAGGGGTGTAGCCGCTTTCAGTCAACGCGATGATCGCTTTCACGCCCGGGAAGTGGTTGGCGGTGTACATGGTCGCCAGGGCGATGCTTTCGTCGCAGCGCTCGAATTCCTTGCCGATACGGTGGCTGGAAGTCTTGCTGGTCGGGTGCTTTTCAGCGCCGACGCAGATACGCGCCATCGCCTGAACGGCTTCCAGCGGGTACAGACCGGCAGCGGATTCGGCCGAGAGCATCACGGCGTCGGTGTAGTCGAGCACGGCGTTGGCCACGTCGGACACTTCGGCGCGGGTCGGCATCGGGTTCTGGATCATCGACTCCATCATCTGGGTCGCGACGATCACCGCTTTGTTGTGGCGGCGTGCGTGCAGAATGATCTTCTTCTGAATGCCCACCAGCTCGGCGTCGCCGATTTCCACACCGAGGTCACCACGGGCAACCATCACAGCGTCGGAAGCCTTGATCAGACCGTCGAGGGTTTCGTCATCGGCCACGGCTTCGGCGCGTTCGATCTTCGCCACCAGCCAGGCAGTGCCGCCGGCTTCGTCGCGCAGTTGACGGGCGTAGTTCATGTCGGCCGCGTCACGCGGGAAGGACACCGCGAGGTAGTCGACTTCCATTTCGGCGGCGAGCTTGATGTCGGCCTTGTCTTTTTCAGTCAGGGCCGGTGCGGTCAGGCCGCCACCGCGACGGTTGATGCCTTTGTGGTCGGACAGCGGGCCGCCGATGGTCACGACGCAGTGCAGTTCGGTAGCGGTGGCGGTTTCGACGCGCATGACCACGCGACCGTCGTCGAGCAGCAGCTCGTCGCCCACGCCGCAGTCTTTCACCAGATCCGGGTAGTCGATGCCGACCACTTGCTGGTTGCCTTCGGTCAGCGGATGGCTGGTGGAGAAGGTGAACTTGTCACCGATCTTCAGCTCGATGCGCTTGTTGGCGAATTTGGCGATACGGATTTTCGGGCCTTGCAGGTCACCCAGCAGGGCGACGAAGCGGCCGTGCTTGGCGGCGAGGTCACGCACCAGCTTCGCGCGAGCCTTGTGCTCGTCGGGGGTGCCGTGGGAGAAGTTCAGACGGGCGACGTCCAGACCAGCCAGAATCAGCTGTTCGAGAACTTCCGGCGAGTTACTGGCCGGGCCAAGGGTAGCGACGATTTTGGTACGACGGACGGACATGCAAAGACTCCTGAGTTCAAGCGCCAGCGAAGGCTACTATGCTCCGAGGGTGTAGTCATTGTTCGAATGCACTACTTATCGTTTTCTTTATTGAACGTGGCAACTTTGGGACAAACGCGCCTGAAGATTTCCGACTAGGGGTCGATACAGAACTCAAGACAGGAGAACCCCCATGCGATTGTTGCCCATTGCCGCCCTTGCCCTCAGCGCCCTTGCCGCCTCGGGATGTACCCGTTGGGCGATGAACCACCATCTGAACAACGCCTACAGCGCCTATGACCGGGGCAATTGCGAGCAGGTGATGCTCGAACTGTCCAAGGTCGAACGCGACAGCCGGGCGCGTCCTTATGTGTGGCCGGAAGTGTCGATGATGCGCGGCCAATGCCTGGAACGGCAAAAAATGTACATCGACGCGGCGCAGACCTACCAGTTCATCATCGCCTCGTACCCTACCAGCGAATACGCCTTCCGCGCCCGTGCGCGCCTGGAAACCCTGCAGAGCCTGGGCCATTATCCGACCCGCAGTTCGGCAGCGGTGGTACCGGCACAGCGTTTCTGATGGTGGTTGTCATACAAAATCTGGCCTGTTGTACAAGCTGAGCTATAGTCCAGTGATCCGGTTCGGAGCCTGACTACGAACTGGGGCAACACCTGCGACTGGTCGTTGTTGAGGCGATGGCGTATTGGCGACCATCCCACCGGAAGCGGGGAGAGCGCGGCTGCCATACAGGCGCGTTCCGAAGCAAAGGTGCGGCTCTGTGATGGAGCCTTGCATGGCGAACTGCGCATGTTTACCGACCGCCGAATCGAACGGCATCAGTTGCCGTACTTCCTCAGAGTGTTCAACAGCGTCACCGACAAACCCATCGGCTTTCTGGGCAACGTGTCTGAAGACGGGCTGATGCTCATCAGCCAGTTGCCGATGATGATCGGTGCCGAATTCCATCTGCGTCTGAAAATCCCCGTCAGCGATGGTTGCCAACAGGTGATCGACCTCAATGCGTGCTGCCTGTGGTGCCACGAAGACGCGACTCCCCTGCATTACGACGCCGGGTTCAGCCTGCAGCGCCCGCCCCCGGAATATGCGCAACTGGTGCGGGCATTGAAGCAGTACTTCAGTTTTCAGCCTCTGCCGGCGTCTGCCTGACGTCTGCGGCGCTCTCTCTATTGCCATCGCGGGCAAGCCCGCTCCCACAGTGTCCGGTGTTGATCACAGGAGGTGTACACACCGCCAATCCCTGTGGGAGCGGGCTTGCCCGCGAAGGCGTCAGCACAGACAACATCTGTCTATGGGCTAACCCAGAGCAATCGCCCGCTCACTGTCCAGCGTCTTTTCCGCCAGCAACAACCCCATCTCGCTCAACTGATAAATCGCCATTGCCAGATGCCGTGGTTTGTCTTCCAGGCTGTCCGCCAGATCCAGCAGCAGAATGCTCACCGACGAAAAGGTTTCGTAGGTCTGGATGGCGATGGCTTCGGGATTGATGTCGGGCGCGACCTGGAACATCTGCATGCCACGATCCACGGAATTGCGCGAGGGCGGTTCAGGTTTGAGGTAGTGATCGAGGGCACGCTCGGCGGCTTCGTGGAGCTTTTTTGAATCGGGGGATTCGTAGGGCGAGGTATCGGCAGGATTTGTTTCGGGTGGATTTGGAGTTGGTTTGAACATGATTTCGTACTCGTCGTTAAGGCCATGACCATGCTCGCGACTAAACGAGAGGGTGGCGGCTGTAAGCAGGTTAGTCGACCGGGAGTACGTAAACCGGCGCGCCCGAGGGCGCCCTGCGAACAGCCACCATCGAGTGCGGGGATAGGGAATACCCGACTTGATGACGCTTATACGCAACGTACTGAATCCCCGGACGACTAAACCCGACCACTGATTGGCAGCGGCACGGACTACGTTACGGGGCATCAGCAAAGCGCACAAGCCGGCGGATTCTGGCGGATCTGTAGGCAAAGGCGCAAGGCGTTGTAGTTTGCTGCGCGTGTCGAAGTAGGGCGTGGCAAACGTTAGCTGTTTTGGTGAGCAACCAACGTTTTTTTAGACGTATTTGATCTTTTCAACTGTCAGTTCTGACAGTGGTGACACGCAATCAGCGCACGTATGTTGATCCCACAACGTGAGCGACTGATTGCCCGGAGCACTGCTGACATGAACGACACGCTTGACGACGAAAAAGGCAGTACCTGGCTGGATGCCGAAAAAGTTCAGATCAGTGCTGCTCAGGTCACGGAAATGGAAGGCGGATCGCTCCGGGAGCAGGGCGACGGTGAGCAGTTTTCCGAAGTGTTCTGGGCGCAAGCGGTCGAAACAACGCTTTACCAGACCCACCCGCGGGTGCCGACACTGCAAACTCAGATGGTTTGCCAGTACCAGTTCGAGAACAACCGGATCTATGTGAGGACCTTGCGTTACAGGATGACCACGCGATATGGCCCCGTATACAGGGCAAACATAGATCTTGGCCTGCAGGCCGGCACATGGGTGCGCAAGAATTCCCCTGACGAAATGCGACAAGACGAGGAATGGCATAACTATGTTGTGTATATCGACTCCCCGCTCGGGCCTCCTGATTTTGGCGTTACCCTGGCAATCCGGGTCGACTATGACGGGCGGGATAATGACGTGGGCCCGACTGAAGGTTGGGGGCTGGATATTTACCCGGCGCAGAAACCGATCATCGAGGTACCCGCCAATAACGCAGAAGTGACGATGCCGTTCTCTGTGGCCGGAAAAAACGGCTTCTTTGGCGGCAGAATTCATCTGAAGTACCTGTACGACAATACTGAAACCATATTCCGCGAGCTGAACGTGGAGCAGGATGGAACCTGGGGGGGCACCACCAGCCTGCCGGACAATATCCTGTCTTTCCACGCCGAGCAGGTCATTCGCGGAGAGTATTCGGGTAACTCCAACACCGTCACCATCCGGGTGGCCCCACCGTACGTGGCACCCCGCATCGAGTCCCCGGCAAACGGTGCAGTGCTCAACCTGGCCAACGGCTTACTGATCAAAGGGCGCGGTACTCGGGGCAAAGTCATCGATGTGATGACACCCGGGGGCGCCGTTTTACACGCCACGGCAGTCGTCCAACCTGATGGTTCATGGGAAGGCCGATTCAACGAGGCCAACTATCCTGTCGGCGGACGCGTCGAAATGACCGCTGGCCACCGTGACATGAATGACTGGACCGCCGTGCAATCCTTCACGTTGCTGCTGCGGCCGACAATCACGACGCCGGCCGAAGGTGCGGTGACCGATCCGAGAGGCCCGATAGCAGGGGGCAGGGCTGTTTCAGGCGCGATGGTCGAAGTCGTCAAGGATGCCGAGCATTCATTCAGGATTGGCCAGGGCACGGCAGGTGCCAATGGGGTCTGGAACGTCACAACGTTCATCCAGGACATGCCGCCCGGAGCGTTCACCATTGTCGCGCGGCAAACAGTGTCCGGCGTTGCCTCCGAGTTCAGTTTGCCCCATTCATTCAAAGTCCGCCCTCCAGCACTGACGGCTGTCAGCGTCACCTACCCATCCCTCACCACCGTCGAGTTCTCAGGTACCGGTTTCACCGGCGCCACGGTCGAGATCACGATCGTGAGCGGCCCGCAAGGTGCAACAGCGCCACCTGACGTGGTCGTGACCGCAGGCACCTGGAAAACCACTTCACAGAACTGGCCCATCGGTACCTACGAGCTGACGGCTGTACAAAAAGTCTGGGACAACGTTGGAGGCTATATCCTGTCGCAGGCGTATCGGTTCACCGCTTCCTCGAAGCTGCTGCCGCCCACTGACATTACCCATACCGTGAACGAATACAGACCGACCTTCTACGGAAAGGGCATAGCGGGGGCATCGGTCCTGGTGAAGGATAAAGCTGACGGCACGGCGCTGGCTCCGGCAGCGTTGGTCACCGCTCAGGGCTGGTCGACCACGGCCAATGCGCCCTGGACACCAGGTTCGACGCGCACGGTGCTGTTTGTGCAGACACTGGGTAACGCCGAGTCGGAGCCGGTGGAATACCCGGTCAAGATCGATCGTTACCCGGCACCGTTCGACCTGCGCTTCAGCGTTGTCGACTACATCCCGATCCTCACCGGCAAGGGCATCAACGGGGCGACGGTGGTGGTGACGGACAAGGTGACCGGTGCGCAAGTGGCGCCGCCGGCAACGGTAACATCGCAGAACTGGACGACGCGGCCTGCAAGCCCCTGGGAGCCGAACACGACCAAGGTCGTGCTCGTGGTTCAGAAGAACGGCAGCCTGGAATCCGACCCGGTGGAGATGACCATCAGCGTGCCGTTACTGGCGCCGCAGATCAGCGTCATCGAGGACGACGGGCTGTCGCCGAAAATCTCCGGCAGATGCTGGCCCGGCGCAGTACTGAGGCTGACCTACAGCGATGACACCACCGTGCATGACCCCGATGGTGCCAGTGGCAACTGGACCTTCAAACGCCCGGCCGGGTTTGCGCCGGACAAGGAGCATACCGTCACGGTGATCCAGACCGTCGCCGGCAATGCTTCGCCGGCGGCCTCGCAAACCTTCCGGGTCAGTCCGGAAAAACTGCTCATCACCGAACCTGCGGAAAACACCGAGGCCGGTCGCACCCTGCTCGTGCGTGGCGAACAGGGGTTCAATGGCGCCACCTTGCAATTGCGTGATGCCCAGTTCGGTTGGGCATTGGGCGCGCCGAAACAACTGACCAGTCAGGGTGCATGGTTCGTTGAACTGAGCGGGCTGGAATTTCGCACCTACCAGATCGATGCCACGCAAACCATCGGCGACCGGCCTTCAGCGCGCAGCGATGTGCGCACTTTCGACGTGGTGCTGCTGCCGCCCGTCATCGAGGTGCCGGCACCGGGTCAGGCCCTGCCGCGCACCGCCATGCTCTCGGGAACCGGCGATCCCTATGGCCAGGTGTCGGTCTGGCGTGAAGGGGTGCCGGAACCGCTGCTCGATAAAATACCGGTCAGTGCCGAGGGCCAATGGCAGGCCGAGGTGGTGCTGCCGGTCGGCACCTACACCCTCAAGGCCAGGCAATTCCTTGATAACAGGGAGTCGAAGGACAGCCCTTCGCTCACCTACCGCGTGGTGCCGGCCGCACCGTTTATCGAAAGCCCGGGTCGGGACACGTTTGTCGGTCGCAGCGTGGTGGTGTCCGGGTTCGGCGATCCGGAGGACACAGTGACGGCGTCACTGACGAACAGCAAAGGCTCGGTACTGGGCAGCGCCCCAGTGCTTGAGGATCGCACCTGGACGCTGACGCTTGTGCTGAGTCAGGCGGCTGGACGGTACAACCTGCAAGCGGTCTCTTCGCGCGACGGCTACGAGTCGGACGCTTCCGTTGCGCACCCGGTATTGCTTGGCACTTATCTGCCCGGGATTGATGAGCCGGCGGCAGGCGCCTGGGTTGCAGGACAGTTCGAATTGGCCGGCACCGGCCGCGCGGGAGTGGGGCAGGTGGTGAGTTGGTACGACCCCGGACAGATTCTCAGCGCCAACATCGCCGTCACCGCGCAAGGCTGGCGCAGCCAGGGTGGACAAGGCCTGCGCGCCGGTGGCCACTGGTGCCGCTTCCAGCAGACCGTCACCGACGGCGCGGATGGCTCGACCCTGTCCGACTGGGTCGAGAGCGGACGTTTTGACAAGATCGCAACCCCACCGGGAGCCGGCCATGAATGAGCCTGTGATTCGCCCTGTCGAACAATTGCTGTCGCAGGTGTTCGATGCCGAACAGCGCAAGACCTACGCCGATCTTTCCACTTACCTTGAGAGCGGCGGTTCGATTTTTCCGCTGGTGGAGCGCGGCGTGCGCGGGCTGGTCCGGGACTATCAGCTGCAGCCCGAGGACGCCCAGGCGTTTCTGCGCAGAGCCAACGCCCTGGCGGTGTTCGTGCGGCGCCAGTTCATTGAACACACGTTGCGCGGTTCGGCCACCCAGCTCACGCGTCCTGACAGTGGGCTGTTGTCGATGGTGAACGGGCCGAGTTTCGAGCAACTGTTCAGCCCCGGATTCGGCGATTTGTGCCCGCCGCAGGCACTGGAATCGATCGCATCGCCGGTGGCCTATCTGATCGAGTTGCTGCGCTGGATCCGGGACTGGATCTTTGCCGAGGCTAAAGAGGGCAAGCTGGATTTGCATGATCGTCGCCAGGACCTGAAGCGTCTGCAGGTCGACTTCAGTGCGGTGCATCAGTCGATCTCGGCGCTGGACATCATCGTGCCGGTGCTGGAAACGTTCATCGAGGCAAACAAGGACAAGGACACGGATCTCGAAGACGCACTGATCACCGCCCGCTACCCCAACGGCCTGCCTTATTACCAGCATTGGGTCACGCTGGATTTCGCCGCCCGTCAGCAGGGGATGTCGGTGGGCAACTTTGCGCACATGGTGGATCTGGCCTATCCGTATTTTCTACAGCCCGAGGCCTGGGACAACGATGCCGGGCGGGCCCTGAGCCATGCCTCGCGGCTGGGACCGTACCAGCGTGAGTTACTGACGCAAGCCCCCACCCTGGACGTGGAGAAGGAGAGAGAGGCGTATTACCTGCACAATTTTGGCGCGGGGAATTTGGATTGGCAGAACCTCAATCAAGTACCGTTTTTCGGTGAACGCACCCGCCTGAGCGCGCAAGACCTCGAGGCCTTGCTGTCGATTCGCGAGTTCGCCCCGACACGCTCGGCCCATGTCACCTACGCCGCAAGCGCGCCACTGGCGGGTGACGAGAGCCAGCTGAGCGGTTCGGTGTATCTCAATGCTGCCGAATCTCCAGCGCTGAGCATCAACTACAACGACGCAACGTTTGCGCATCGTCTGACCGAGGACCCGGTCCGCATCAATCGCTACGAACGCATGAACCGCAAACTGCGTCTGGATCAATGGCTGGGCTTGCCGCCCGAACAGGTCGATGCCCTGCTGGTGGCGGCGATCAACGCAGAAAAGCGCGGTAAGCCGCCACAAGTCCCCTGGTGGATTTCCACCCACACGGTGCATGCCGTGGGCCTGTTCCAGTCACTGCGCGAGCGTTATGACTGCCCGGCCGAGGACTTTGCGGCGTTTATCGATGATCTGTCGCTCTATGGCCGTGGCCCGGAGCTTTCGCTGTTCGACCGTACTTTCAACAGTCAGGGCAGCTACCGTCAGCCGTTGTTGCTGGACAACGGATTGTTTACCGTGCTGCCTGGGCAAGGCGTGACCGACCTGACCGTCAGCCAGTTGTGCAGTGGCTTGAACATCGACCTGCAGACCTACGCTTATCTGGCGGTGGTCATTGCCCGGGCACATGGGCTGGGTGACCAGCTCACACGTACCCCGGAGGTGATTTCGAGTTTCTATCGCCTGGTGAAATTGCCACGGCTGCTCGGTATTACGCCGGTCGAAGGGGGGCTGATGCTGACCCTGCTGGGCGGCGAGAACTGGCTCAATGGGCTGGCAGGCAAACCGCGCATCATCGAGCGCAGTGACAACGACAGTGTCCCGGACGTGCTCAACCTGATTTATGCGCTGCACTCTTGCGTGTCCTGGTGCAGGGAGCGCGACCTGCCGGTGCAATGGGTATTGCAACAGGTATCGCCGCTTCAGGCATTGGCGGTCGCCTCCGAGGCGGAGCGGAGCCTGTTCGAGCAGCTGCGCAATCTGCTGCCTTCGGCACTGTTCAGCAATGCCGGGTTGCAGGCGGCGGGGGTGCCCTTGCAGCCAGGCCTGGACTGGCTGCATTTTCTCGGTGACCTGGTCGACGCTTCCGGACTGATCGTCAATTCGTCGTTGCCCGAAGCGGACTACCTGAATTTTGCCCGGGAAAAACTCGATCAGGCCATCAAGGACGGGCTCGGTGAAGTCGACGCCGACACGCTTGCGAGTATTGTCGAGCGCATGCTGAACGTGTTGGTGCAGGCGCGGGAAGCACAAGTCTCGGTCGCCCGGGAATGTCTGACGGTGTACACCGGACTTGATGCCGAGCGGGCACTGCGGGTGCTGAGCTGGGCGCAGTCCTCGGTGTATCAGTTGTTGTCGCAGGTGCTCGAACGCGCCGAGCGCGAAGCACTGGAGGCACGTGCCTCGGAGCAGCCGGATCCGTTGCTGAGTCTGTTGGCCGATCTGCGACGGCGCAGTGCGGTGGTGAGCAAGCTGGACCTGAGCGCGCGCCTGCTCGAAGACTTTTTGCAATACGGGCACAAGGCCTGGATCGATCAGGACGACCGCCACCTGCTGTCGATGCGCACTCTGTATTACCTGAGCGTGCTGACCCGGGCGTTCGAGATGAGTCAGCAGCCGGCGGACAAACTCCTCGACTATCTGCGCCAGGTCCATGCCTTGCCCGGCTCCATCAGCGTAGATGCGCTGCGACTGGCCCAGCAAGCGGCCGTGCAGCGCCTCGCGGCGTTCTTTGACTGGAGCGTGCAGGAAGTGCGTGAGTGCGTCAGCCGCGTGGGGGCGGACGACGCGATCCTGAAGACCCTCAGCCAACTCGACTTGCTGATGCGTATTCGCGTCCTGGCCGAACACAGCGGCATGGACGCCCTGACGATTTTCCTGCTGGGAACCCTGCCGGAAACGGTCGACAAGAGTGCTTATGCAATTGCCGCCGAGCGCGCCTTGCTGAGCATTTCGGAGACGCGCACCCCGCTGGTGTCTTTCGCTGACGAAGTGCCTGAACCCCTCGTCAGCATGACCTGCACCGTCGACAAGACCGAGGTGGTGGCCAACAAGCCGGCAGACAAAATCGTCCTGACCGTGACGCTCAAGGACGCTGCCGACAAGGCGTTGAGCGGGGTCTACGTGTATTGGCAGACCACTTTGGGCACGGTTGCGACTTCCGCTACCAATGCCGACGGCGTGCTGAAGGTCGATTACGTGCCGGGCAAGGTCATGGGGCGAGAGGTGCCGTTGTTCTGGCTGGATCTGATCGACGCCCAACAGGCGCCGCCGCTGCAGGTTCTCGACGATAGCGCGACCCTGGATTTCCCGCCTTCGATGATGGCTCAGGTGCCCGTGGACCCGGTGCCGGCAGGGCTGGAGGTCGAGCTGTATGCGAGCCTGCGCGACAACTACCAAAACCCCGGCCGCCATCGCCCGGTGCGCTGGAACGGCGAGAGCAAGGATCCTTCAGCGGTTCTGGTGTTCCGGCCAGTGCAGAGTCAGACCGATGCGCAGGGCGTTACGCGGGTCTTTGTCTCCAGCCCGACCGGCGGAGAATTCACGATTACAGCCCTGAGCGATGCCAGCAACAGGATGGTCGAGTTCGACGCCATCACGTTCCTCGCGCCAACCACCCGATGAAGCCGTTCGTTGAGGGCGCGTGGATGCCCGTCCTCAGGAGAAACCGACCATGACTCAGCGCAACCTGGCTGAACTGCTGGAAAAACGTCGTACCGCGTTGGTGGATTACTGCATCGGTCACGTCGCCAAGAGCAAATACGCCTTCGTGAAAACGCCGCAAGACCTGTTCGAGTTGTTGCGCCTGGACCCACTCGACAACTATCCGGTGCAAAGCTCATGGGTGGCCGAGGCGACCAGTTGCGCCCAGCAATTCATCCATGCCGCCTACCGCAAGCTCGAGCCAGGCTACGCCGAGGTCGACTTCGAAAAGGAGCATCTGAAACTCTGGGAGCTGTACAGCAATTTCCCCGACTGGGCGGCGTTGTCGATGATTGCGGTGTACCCGGAAAACTACATCAATCCGTTTGTCCGGCAACGCAAGAGCGGGCTGTTCAAAACCCTCGAGAATGACCTGAACCAGACGCGCCTCAACGGCGACTCGGTGCAACGTGCCCTGCAGAATTATCTCAAGACGTTCGAGCAGACCTGCAACCTCGACGTGATCAGTGCGTGTCTGGACACCGACTCGGCCACGCGCGCGACCTACTATTTTATTGGCCGTCAGCGGGTGCAGCCGTTCCAGTATTTCTGGCGCAAGGCCGACATCGAACTGACGGCCGACGGCACTGCGATCAATCCGGCCGCCTGGGGTGAATGGCAACCAGTGGATATTCCGGTGGCCGGCAAGGTGCTGGATCTGCGGCCGGTGTTCTGGGGCGGGCGGTTGTGCGTGGTGTGGGCGCAGTGGCGTGAGCGGGAAGAAGCGCAGGACGTGCCGTACAAGCTGGATATCAATCTGGCGTTCATGAATCAGAGCGGCGAATGGTCGGCGCCTCTGAGTCTGAAGAGCACCACGGCGGCCAATGACCTCGGCGAGGACACACGACTGATTGCGACCACGCTGGCGGATGCGCAGCACCCCAAGGGGCGTCTGGGGGTGTTGTTGACCAACGGCACCGGGGCGCTCAAGGTCCATGCGACACGCGATGTGCTGTTTCGCCCGCTGCCCGAGGACGACGGCAGCTGGCTCGATTACCTGGCGGAATTCCGTTTCACCGATCAGTTGATCGTGCAGCATCCGCAGACCTCGAAGAGTCAGCCGACGGTGACGGTACAGAGTCAGGACGACAAATCACTGACGGCTTACTACGCCTTGCAGGTGGTGTTCAACGAGGTGGACAACAAGGATTTTCTGTGGGTCAGGGGCCTGTGCGGAGAGAAGACGCGAGCCGCTGGCAGCGACGTAGAGTTCAAGCTGACGTTCCACAATGGCGCGAGTGGGGATCCCGAAGAGATTACAGTCAAAAAGTCCACCTCTGGCGGCTGGGCCACTGACTGGATGACGCTAAAGCGTTCGACCGGAGGCTTTGTCTCGTCATTCGCTTTCACCCTGAGTAACGCTGACGAAGGCACCAAGAGATTCACCGTGGACTTCACCAACCTGCGCCGTTTCACCGCGCCGACACTGGTAAAAAATTCGCTGGATGCGGCGCAGTTCATCGCCTTCAGACAAGAAGGCATGCTGCAACTCACGCGTCTGAATTCGCTGTTCGGCCCGGCACTGGTCGAGCGCAGCCAGATATCCGTGGATGCCGTGCTCGAGTGGGACAGCCAGTTTCTCGTGGAGCCGCCACCGGCCGACGGTACGATCCGCGAGCCCAACGGGGCATTCGACGGCGCCAACGGTCTGTTCTTCTGGGAGCTGTTCTTCCATCTGCCGCATCTGGTGGCGACGCGCTTGCGGGCCGAGGATCGTTTTCTCGAAGCACAGAACTGGCTGCATCACCTGTTCGATCCCCAGGCAAGGGCCAACACGAGCGAGCCGCAGAGACCCGACTACTGGCGCTGCCGCCCGTTGGTCGCGGCGGGGAATGCCGGCTGCGAGGCCGTGAGGTTGACCGATCCGGATGCCATCGCCTACGCCAGCCCGCGGCACTATCAGATTCTGGTGTTCAGCGAGTACGTGAAAAACCTCGTCGCCTGGGGTGACTGGTATTACCGGCAACTCACCCGTGATGCGCTGGTGGCAGCCAAGCTGTGTTACGTGCAGGCCGAATTCCTCATGGGCAAGGCACCGTCTGCAACGGTCGTCACCCGTTGGGAGACGCAAAGCGTGGAAGCGTTGCTGGCAAAGAGCGCAACGCGTCCGGCACTGGAAAAGTTCGAGCAGGAGCTGGTGTTTTCTCTGGCCGATGTGCCACCGGCCGCCGATGCCCCGCCGCTGATGGGGCTGCTGGCGAACGAACCGTTCAAGTGTCCGATCAACGAGCAGTTGCTGGAGCTGTTCGACTTGCCAGTCCAGCGCCTGAACAACTTGCGTAACAACCTGACCCTGGACGGCAAACCGCTGGATGTGCCGCTGTTCAGTCCGCCGACCGATCCCGATCAATTACTCCGTGACCTGGCCAGCGGCGGCGGTGCCCCACGCCCGATGGGCGGCCGTCTGGTGGTCGGCGCGTTTCGCTGGCGCGTCACCTATGAAGCGGCGTTGCGCGCGGTGCAGACCTTGCAGGAATACGGCAATCAGGTCTTGCGCCTGATCGAACAACGCGACCGCGCCGAACTGGAAGAGATTCAGCAGGAATATCTGGGCGAACTGGAGGCGTACGCCCGCACGGTTCAGGAGCAGTCGCTCGAGCAGCAGCAGGCCCAGGTGACGGCGCTGAGCCAGAGTCGCAGCATGGCGCAGGAGCGCGCCGACCGGTTCCAGGCCTGGTTCGATGAGCACATTACCGACACCGAATATGAGGTCATGGAAAAACTGCAATCGGCCAAATGGCTGAATTTCGGCACGATGGCGATCAATAGTGGTGGTGCGGCGCTGGCCGTCGGGCCGTGCATATTCGGCGTCGCCTCCGGCGGCATGCGCTTCGACGCGATCGCCAATGCGCTGGTCTTCGGCCTGCAGATCAACGCCACGGCCATGCAGATAGACGCCGAAAAACAGGCACTGATCGAGAGCTATCGCCTGCGACGCCGGGAATGGGAACTGCAGCGCGATCAGGCACGAGCGGAAGTGCGAGCCATCGATGAACAGCTCAACGCGCAGACGTTCGCGCTGGGCGCCGCCAGGGCCAGTCTCGAACAGACCCTGCGCCGCAACAGCCAAGCCCAGTCTCTGTACAACTTCCTGAAAAAACGCGCCAGCAACGCCGAGCTGTTCGGCTGGCTGCTGGGCCAGCTCAAGGCGTTGCACTATCAGGCCTACGATGCGGTGGTCAGCCTGTGCCTGAGTGCTCGCGCGGCGCTGAGCGCCGAAACCGGTGAATATGAGGTCGGCGATCCGTTGCCGCGGGTCTGGCAGGATAATCGCCATGGGCTGACGGCCGGCGAGCATCTGCGCGAGTACCTGTTGCGCATGGATCGCCAGTACCTGCAAAGCCATGAGCGGCGTCTGGAACGGGTCAAGACGGTGTCGCTGCGTCGCCTGTTCGATGATGCCAGCGATCCGCAGGCCGGGTTTGCTGACTGGGCTCAGGCGCTGGCCGACTTGATCGACAAGGGCACGCTGGAGTTCCAGCTGACGCAGTTGCTGTTCGACCGCGACCATCCGGGGGAATACTGCCGGCTGCTCAATCTGCTCGAAGTCGATATGGCGGTGCTGGTCGGGCCGTATGAGGATATCCAGGCCACCTTGTTGCAGATCGGCAGCATGACCGCAACCAAGGCTTCGGCAGCGTCGGTGGCGTATCTGCATCAGCCCACAGGCAAAGTCGCTCCGGCCGATGTGCAGTTCAATCTGCGCAGCGGCCAGCAGATCGGCCTGTCGGTGGGCCTGGCCGACAATGGCATGACAGCGATCAGACCGGACGAAGGTCTG
Organism: Pseudomonas sp. 13B_3.2_Bac1; assembly: GCF_025466205.1. Taxonomy (NCBI): domain Bacteria; kingdom Pseudomonadati; phylum Pseudomonadota; class Gammaproteobacteria; order Pseudomonadales; family Pseudomonadaceae; genus Pseudomonas; species Pseudomonas sp. 13B_3.2_Bac1. Next base: position 41,557 of record NZ_JANLOG010000156.1, on the reverse strand, counting down.
CTCAACCCCTTCGAGAACACCGGAGCGGTGTCGCGCTGGCAGTTGAACTTTCCGTGGCCGAAAAACCAGCCGCAGGCGTCGATGCTCAACTCGGTCACCGACATCATCGTGCGCGTGCGTTATACGGCGAAAGCCGGCGAGCCGACTTTCACCCTGGCGGTCAAGGATCTGGTCACCCGGACCATGGCCTCGCGTCAGCCACGTAACGGCAAAGGAGCAGGCAATCATGGTTGATCGGGACATGGTTGATCGGGACATCGAGGCCAATCAAAGCCTGATACTCAACGGTGACTTCAACGAAGGTTTCAGTAGCTGGACAAAGGGCGGCAACACGGCGGAGGTGGTAATCGCGGGGGAGCTTTACGACGGCACGATGATCAAGTTCCTTGCCGCCGCCAATCGGGGCACGGCTGCGCAGGAGGTCACCTTGCCTGTCGAGCAAGGCGTCGGCGCCCGTTATGTGTTGAGTTTCCTGTGTGAAACGCGCCACGCCAATCCGGGCACGCTGAGCATCACCACGCTGGAGGGCGCGCCACTGGCTGAAATTCCCCTGCCGCCGGGCAACCCGGAGCGACTGGCTCGTATCGACAGCGGACAGCCTCTGGACTTCGTGCCAGTCAGTTACAACATTCCGCTCGATCTGCCGCTGCCGCGCCAGCAGAAGATTCGCGTCACCGTGATCTCGCCGGTGAACGAAAACCCTGAGGAGTATTACCGCAAGGTCTGCATCACCCGCATTCATCTGGGGATACACCTGGCACCGTTGGTGCCGCACAGATTTGTGCTGGATCGTGAGCACCTGTCAGCGAACGCGCCGCTGTATCTGTGCCTGGGCGCCGACGGCAGCTTCCAGCATCAGCTCGAATGCGTGCCCGCGCCCGACAGTCCGTGGCAGTACACCCCGGTCGCCCTGATCAGCGACGACAATCCGCAAGGCGCCGTGCGCGCAACACCGGACTGGGGCGTCGCGCAGCCACTCGATTCGTTTTGGACGCTGTATTGCCCGCTGCTCGAAGGTCAGGAGCCCTTTGTGTTCACGGCCAGTCTGGTCAACCAGTACAGCGCCGAACCGTACCCGATCGAGGTTTCGCTGGGGCATCACCGCCTGGTGTTCAGCGATGTGCTGGAGGCCGCGTATTACCCGGTGCTGGAACTCGCGCAATCGGTGCGCCTCGGGGTTCGTGTGGCCTCGTTCTACACCGGCCAGTATCTGGCCGGGCGCACCGTGACCTGGACGAGCGAAGGGCAGGGGATTGTCGGGACGGCATCCACCGATGCCGAGGGCTGGGCGTACCTCGATTATCGGCCCAAAGCCGCAGGCACGTTCGCCATCGTGGCGTCGGTGGCCAGTCCCTACTATGCCGCCGGGGTTGAAACCACGAACCTGGAGGTCCAGGTCCTGGCGACCGATCCATGGGCAGACCTGCTGGCAGTGGTCGAGGACAATGCCTTGCCCTGGGCGCAGAAGACCGGTTATCCCAACCGGGGTTCGACGTATCCATTGAGGGTGCGGGTGCCGCCGGTGTTGCGCGCGACGACGCTGGCGCTGCATTGGCAAGGCACTTCTGCCGGACAGTTGGGCGTGCAGGTGCAGCCGCAGCTGGAGCAACCGGTGGCGGTCGGCGCAACGGACTTGAACTGGGTCCTGACCTGCGACGATCAGCTCGATGGTCGCTTCGAGTTGCAACTGCGCTGTTCGAAACTGCTGTTGCCCTCGGACTGGAAGCCGATGTCGCTGGCGCGCAATGTGGTGCGCATCGGCGCCGTGCAGGAGGCGAATAAATTTCCGGTGGTGGATGAGGACGAAAGCGTCCTGCTGCGGGTGCAGGTGGTGCATGTGCTCACCAGCGGCGATGGTGATCCGGTCAACCATGCGCTGGTGGACTGGGACACGCCCGAGGGCACGATCTCGACGGTGAGTGGCAGTGGCGGCTGGGCCAGCGTGCTCTATCAGCCGAGCCGTGCCGGTGAGCACGTGGTGACCGCCCGTGTGCGTGCGCATGCCGAGGCTGTCGTGACGCAGCGAGCGTTCGCAGTGAGGGCACTGGCGAGCAATCCGTGGAAGCGCGAGGTGCGGATTCTGTTCGACGACGTCGAGGTGGATCTGGTCGAGTTGGGGCTGCTGTGCTGGAAGGGCACAGCGCATACCTTGAAACTTGTGCCGAACCCCGGCAGTCCGCTCATCAATTATTCCATCACCCTGGACTGGCGGGGCGAGGATCCGCACATCGGGCTGTCGGTCAGCGACCTCGGCGTTCCCAGAATACTTGGCGAAGGCCTTGAGTGGACGTTCAGTTCACAGCAGGGCAGCAGTCTCAGCAGCCTGTTCGCGTTGCAGTTGTCGGTGAATTACATTTCGGTACCACGGGAATTGTTCGGACGCCTGATTGCCACTGATCTGGCACAAGAACTGTCGGTGATGCTCGATCAGGTACCCGGCACGCCGGGCGAGTCGATGTTCTATCCGTGTCTTGGCGCGCGGCACACTCTCAGGTTCCTGCCCAATCCGTTGAGTCCGTTGGTGGGACTTGAGGCCTTTCTGGAGTGGCAGGGCACGCCACCCGCAGACCTGAACGCCGTTGTCGAGCCGGCGCTTGAGCTGGCGCAGACCCTCGCCGATGGCGGCACCGGGTGGACGCTGGATTTCGCCGCCAGTGCCGCTGCGGGGCAATTTTCACTGCTGCTGCGCCTGCCTGGATTGGCCCGGGCAACGCCAGTGAATGCAATGCAGCTGGATCACAATAAAGTGAGGATTGAAGGCTGGCGCGAAACCCCGGTCGATCCGGTGATCAATCAGGATGCCGCCTGGCAATGGGTGCAAGTGGTGTCAGCGTTTACCGGCGAGCCAGTGACAGGCGTCGCGGTGCGCTGGCACGCCGCCAATGCAGATCAGGTCGTCGATACCGATGCGTTCGGCTGGTCGGGTTTTGCCCTGGCACCCACCTCCGCAGGTCAGCACCAGGTCGTGGCACAGCTGCTCAGCCGTTTCGATAATTACCAGGAGCAGCGCGAACTCAGGGTCACGGCGCTGGCAAGTGATCCCTGGCAAGGTGTCAGCGTGCGCTTCGATGGCCATCTCGAGCAGACCTGGGGCGCGCGCACCTACTTCCCGCGGCGTTCGGGCAATCACGTGCTCGAGTTGTTGATCAAGGAGGACAGTCCGCTGTTGCAGCAGGAGCTGACGCTGGGGCTGACCGGCACCGGGCCTGCGCAACTGGGGCTGACATTCGAGCCCGCACTGGGTGTCCCCCGTCAGCCATCGGCACTTGGTTTTCGCTACACGCTGCGATGCGCCGACCTCATGGATGGAGGGTTCGCCCTGCGCCTGAGCGCCGCGCGTCTGGCCAGCCTGTCACCGGCCAATGCGATGTCGCTGGGCACCGGCGAGCAAGTGCTCAAACTGCTCGCCGGCAGCACCGTTCAGCAAGTGCTGGAGTGGGGGCAGACACTCGTCGAAGAGGTCCGGGTCGTCTCATCCATCACCGGTCAAGGCATCGCCGGCGTCGTGGTGACGTGGCGCAATACAGAGCTGGGAACGTTGACCAGTCTGACTGACTTTTACGGCATGGCGAGGGTGCAGTTCAAACCGCAGATTCCAGGTGCCTCCATGCTGACGGCAACGGTGGGGGATGCGTTGCATTCAGAGTCGATTGCCTTGGCGTATACGCTCGAGGAACCGCGGAAAATCAGTGAGCTCATCATGCTGGAATCTGCGGTTTATCCCGGTGCGCAAGTGCTCGCCCAAGCGACGATTGTCTCGGCGATTGGAGGGCAGCCGCTCAGCGGCGTTGAGGTCATGTGGACGTTTGCGGAGGTTGCCCTTCCTTCGACAGTCACCGATGCCGCAGGCCGGGCGATCGTACGGTTCAATCTTGATACCTCCGGCATCCGGGCCTTGGCCGCGACAGTGCGGGGCGGCGAGGGCGGGTGGGACTACGCGCTGCTGGCGCTGGCTGTTGAAAACGGCCCGATCATCCAAAGGTTTTCGGCTGATCGCACAGTGGTCTATCCCCGGCAACAGTTTTCAGCGCAGGTCACGGTGGTCAGATCTGACGATGGGCGCGGTTGGGGCGGGCTCGGCGTCGTCTGGGATTTTGCCGGTGGCCGGAAGTCTTCCGTCACAGGGCCTGATGGCGGATCCACCGCCAGCAACTTCCTGGCGAATGAGCCAGGCGTCTTCCCGCTGACAAGTTCCATTGTCGATTACCCCTACTCGAGATCAATCGATATCGAGGTGGTCGGGCCGGACTCGGCGCGCATCAGCGACATGAAAAAATTAAGCGCGGGCGTTTTCCAGGTGCTCATTACCGATGGACGCCAAGTGCCATTGGCACGCAAAACAGTGTTCTGGCGTCTGGACAACTCGCAACTCGAGTCGACGATCACGGGCGAGGATGGCAGAACCACCATCGACATTCAGTTCCAGACGGGCACCAGGGTGTACGCGGGCATTGAAATAGGGATGAGCAGTCAACTGTACGAATTCGCGCTGGATTTCTGAGGACTCATCGTTTGATCAGATAACGCCGGCACGCTTCCAGCTCAGATAGCGGTTCACCAGCCCCGTGCTCAACTCGCCGGGGCGCACATCCAGTACCTGCACGCCGTGAGCGGCCAGGCGCTCATGCAGTTCGGCCCGGGCATTGAGGTAGTCCACGGTGCCGCAGTAGGCGAGGGCTTCGGGCAGCGTCTGAACCGGGGAATTGCGCACGCGGTCGAGGGTTTCCTCGCGCAGACTGACCACCAGCACTTGATGCTGCTGGCCCAGACGTTTGACGCTGGCGAGCAGATCTTCGTCGTCCTCGTCACGCAGGTTGGTCAGCAGAATGATCAGCGCCCGGCGCTTCTGGCGGGCCAACAGATGATGGGTCGCCGTTGAATAGTCAGCAGGACGCTGACTGCTGTCGAGATCGTAGACGGCATTGAGCAGGACCTTGAGCTGACTGGAACCCTTGATCGGCGCCAGATAACGCGGTTGATCGACGGCGAACGTGCACAACCCCACCGCATCGCCCTGGCGCAGTGCCACGTGGCTGAGCAGCAGGCAAGCGTTGAGCGCATGGTCGAAATGCGCCAGCTCGTCATCCTGGCTGCGCATGCGTCGGCCGCAGTCGAGCAGGAACATGATCTGCTGGTCGCGCTCGTCCTCGTACTCGCGCGCAATCGGCGTGCGCTGGCGGGCGGTGGCTTTCCAGTCGATCTGGCGCAGGCTGTCGCCTTCGCGGAATTCACGCAGCTGATGAAACTCCTGGCCCTGGCCACGACGCTGGCGTTGACGTACGCCGAGCTGGCTCAGCCAGTTGTCCACCGCCAGCAATTGCCCGCCGTAGAGCTTTGCAAAGTCCGGGTAGACGCGGATATCACTGCTCACTTCCAGCAGGCGTCGGCCTGTCCACAAGCCGAAGGGGCTGGGCAGATTGATTTCGCAGTGCCCGAAGGTGAAGTGACCGCGCTTGAGCGGACGCAAGCGGTAGCCGACCTCGCTGAATTGTCCGGGTTGCAGCTCGACCGGGAGCGGCAGGTTTTCGAAACTCAGACCCTGTGGCACGTGGTCGAACATCATCACGGCGACCGGCTCAGTGAAATCGTGACTGACCTGCAGCCGTACTTCACTCCAGCGACCCAGTGCCAGATTGCCGGGCATCTGGCGTTTGATCCGCGGCGAGGGCAAGCGCCTGAGGCGTAACGCATCGATGATCGCCAGCACCAGCAGAGCCAGGAGCAAGCCCCAGTTGATCGCCGAAAGGCTGGCGGGGGTCGGGATGTCGAGCGCCTGCACGGCGCCCAGCAGCGTGCCGCCGGCCAGCAGAACAGCGAGCCAGATCAGCAGCAGGCGTGACGGTTTCACAGGCGCGGCGCCGGCACTTGGTCGAGCAATTGCTGCAGCACCTGATCGACCGGCAGACCTTCGATGTCCAGTTCCGGCGCCACCCGCACGCGATGGCGCAGCACTGCGAGCGCGCAGCCCTTGATGTCATCGGGAATCACGAACTCGCCGCCGCGCAGCAACGCCCGGGCGCGGGCGCAACGCACCAGCGCAATCGAGGCACGCGGCCCGGCACCGAGGGTCAGGCCTGGCCAGGAGCGGGTGCTGCGCGCCAGGCGCACCGCGTAATCCAGCACTTGATCGTCAATCGGCAAGTCGCTGGCGATGCGTTGCAAGGCCTGCACGTCCTTGGCCTGCAACACGGTGCGCAGCGGCTGCACGTCGAGCATGTCGGCGCGGGTCGAGCGGCTGACCTGGCGCACCATGTTCAGCTCTTGCTCGGCCTCCGGGTAATCCATGCGCACCTTGAGCATGAAGCGGTCGAGCTCGGCTTCCGGCAATGGATAAGTGCCTTCCTGCTCGATCGGGTTCTGGGTGGCGAGCACCATGAACGGCTGGGCGATCGGCAGCGCCCGGCCTTCGAGGGTGACCTGGCGCTCCTGCATCGCTTCGAGCAACGCCGCCTGGGTTTTCGCCGGGGCGCGGTTGATCTCGTCGGCCAGCAGCAGGTTGGTGAACAGCGGCCCCTTGCGCAGCTTGAACTGCTCGGTGTGCAGGTCGTACACCGCGTGGCCGGTGACGTCGCTGGGCATCAGGTCCGGGGTGAACTGGATGCGCGCGAACTCGCCGCCGAAACAACGCGCCAGCGCCCGCACCAGCAAGGTCTTGCCCAGCCCCGGAACGCCCTCAAGCAGCACGTGGCCGCCGGCGATCAGCGCGGTCAGCACATCGTCGATCACGCTGTTCTGGCCGATCAGGGCCTTCTGCAATTCGCCGCGCACCGCTTGCGCCAACTGGCTGGCACGCTGGCGTTGCTGGGCGGCGTGGCTGGCGCTGCCGGGCTCGATCTGTTCACTCACAACTTTCGGAGCCTTGCTAACTGTTACATACGATTTATCTTCCATAAATCAATCAATTACCTAATCTAATTATTTTCGGGTTTTTTACCTTCCAAGTAAGGTAAGAACCGCCAGAGTGCACAATTGCAAATCTAAGGTAACCCCTCTACTTTACCCGCATGTCAATAAGTGGTGGCGGTCTCGACGGGCAACTTTCATTTTTTTGGGGATGACATCAGGGGCGATATTTGTTCATAGCTCAAGTATCATTTTGCTGAAACACAACAAAGGTCGGGGAGACCAAGGAATGGAACAAGAATTTTTGTTGAGGTTTCTTGAGATTGGAGTTATCGACCTCAAAGGTGATGACACCAAACTCGAGAAGCTTCGGTCCACGGCCAAAGACTTGTCAGCTACGCTTCGAAAGGCGCCCTCAAAGACCGCCAGCTTTACGATGGTGGCGGCCGACCCCAACATTGCTGCTACCGACCTAACTATAGAAGAAGCAATGGCCTCTCTCCGCAAGCAATGGGAGACTGTTGCAAATGCCTTTGCCGGGCGCCCCGTTGGCATTTTGCGAGCTATCATTCTAGACGCGATCGTGCAGGCGGCTCGTTCGGATGATGCAATTGCCGTTGCCTTCGTCAATACGGCGCGCAATGCACTGCCCCACGCCGAAACGTCGGACGAAGCTGAGATTTGGCGCGAAGCTGTTAGCGAAATTGAGACAAAGGTCGATGCGCGTGCCGAGGCAGAATGGGCAACGCCGGAGATGGTTACGGTAGATCCGTTGCAGTATACGCCGCCAGCTCCTGCGGCTACAGACTCTGAGACAGCAAGCGTCGATCAGAGCGCGCTCCGAGAGAAAATCTTTTCTGCCGCGGGACCATGGGGGACTATTGACCCGAATCCGCATCAGTCGAACCAGCCTCATTACTGGGCGCCAGAATTTGCAAACAGGATGAGCTCCACCATCGCAGAATTGTTGAATGAAATGGCCGAGAGGCTTGCGCCCGTCGCTGTCGATCTATCCGGCCCGCTATCGACGTTAGCGAAGGCGGTCACAGCCCATGTTGATAAGGCGTTGTCCAGCTTCAGCGGCGCGACGGCAGGTCTGCAGCGCCGCACCAACCTGCTTTGGTGGAAGGAAGCGCTGTATTCTCCGAGCGCTCACGCGAGTTATCTTGATCTGTCTCCGTTTGAAGCCTCTGCTTTGATGGCGCTCGACCTACATGAACAAGTACCAACCTATTCACCAGCAAGCGTCTCGGCTTTCCTGCGGGAGGCGATTCGCTGTCTTCCGGTTGAAAATGGGGGGCAGGAAAAATGCGAGCGTGACGTCGCTAGCCTAGTGTACGACGCTAGGACAACTGCATTCATGCATCCTTTACGCGCGCTGGCTGCTAAATACACAACTAAACCAGTTGCTCGTGGCCCTCTGCTGGCGTTGATTGGGCATCCGATGAATTCAGGCGCAATCGAAGCGGCAACTCTGCGCACCCTCGGTGGCGTGGACGCTTCCACCAAGATGACACCGTCCGAGTGGGGAACATACCTATTCCGTGAACTACAGAGCGCACGCGCCATAAGTGAAAGCCCAACTAAACGGGTCAGGAAGAATTAAAGCGCCAATGGACAAATGCCCTCATCCCAACTGCTTCGCTGATGACAACACTACCTGCACGCTAGGGCACATCCGGCTTGATGTGTGCCCCGAGTGGAAGCGTGTTAGCAAAAGCGAAGTAGCCGCTTCGGCTGACTGCGATCAAATGCTGCTCCCATGGAGTGGTTTGGCGATGGGAGAGTCTGATCTCAACTTCGTCAGCGGTAAGGTCAAGCCCGTCACGGTAGGTATCGTCGGTCCAGAAAGCGCAGGAAAGACGACACTTCTCGGTGCGTTTTATCTGCTGCTGGGCCAAGGTGCACTGACTACTGATGCCAATTTATTCAGCAACTCTTACACGCTGGCAGGTTGGGAGGCGGTGGCAACGTATCTGCGTTGGAAGCCGGGGCATCCCCCAAACTTTCCACCCCACACGCCCAGTGGGGCGGCTCGAGCACCCGGCATGCTTCACCTTGGCTTTCGCCGTGAAGACGGTTCGCTACGCGATTTTCTTTTTGCCGATGCTCCTGGAGAGTGGTTTCAGAAATGGGCGATCAACGAGCAGGCAGCCGACGCGGAAGGAGCCCGCTGGATTGCTCGGCACGCAGACGTCACTCTACTTATCGCTGACCGTCAGGCTCTTGCTGGTCCTAAAATGGGCACTGCTCGAAACGACTTTCAGCTACTTGCTCAGCGTACGGTTGCCGAAGTCGGGGGCCGGCGTTTGGCACTCGTCTGGACAAAGGGGGACGTAGAAGTGGCGGCAGCCATGGAAGCGCAGATCAGAAAGGCGGTGGTATCACACTCATCTAGCGTGCCGGAGTTCACAGTCAGCGTATCCAGTAGCGGAGAGGTCGACGCTGCAGAAGGCTTTCGTGAACTATTTGAATGGGTTCTTAGCGCTAAGCGCGGGGGGGTTGATATACCCACCACAGAAGTTTGTGGTCACGATCCGCTTTTTCGGTTTGGTAGGAGATAGTTGGTGGCTGCTCAACACACCATCTTGTTGGTCGGCGAGTCAAATGTCGGCAAGACACACTACGGGGCTCAGTTTTTGAAACGGCTCATGGTCAAGGCATGCGCGCTCAAGATGACTGGCGCTCCAACGAACCTGGAGGCGTTCAATACAGCTCTCAGTTGCCTGACTGAGGGTAAGTCGACCGACCACACACCGGCTAACATCTACGTCGAAAGTGTCTGGCCCATCACGGACGAGGCCGGCCGGTACGCCGAACTGGTATGGCCGGACTATGGTGGCGAACAGGTTCGTAACCTTGTCATCCAGCGCAAAATACCGGCCGCCTGGCGCGATCGGGTGGTCGAAGCCACGGACTGGATCGTGCTGATCAGACTGCATTCCCTTCGGTCCGAAGATGACTTGTTCTCGCGCCCGTTGCACTCTTTTGCTGCTGTTGAGCCCCAGGTCGAGGAGACAGCGTACGAGCTATCAGATCAAGCGCGAACAGTAGAGCTCCTTCAAATGCTGCTCTACCTGGCGCAGTTCCATTTGGATCGACCGCTTCGCAAACCTCGCTTAACCATCTTGCTGAGCTGTTGGGATGAGCTTGAAACGACGGAGCTTCCAGCTGACCTCTTGGCGTCTCGACTGCCCATGCTGTGGTCGTTCGTTCGCAGCAATTGGGCGTCGCCTACTGTCATTGGCCTGTCGGCCTTGGAGCGCAAACTCAGCAATACGGACGCGGACCAAGAGTACGCAATCCGTGGCCCTGAAGAGTTCGGTTACGTGGTGCTACCCAATGGTGTAAAAAACACCGACATTACCCTACCCATTCAACACTTGATGGCTGACGAGGTCTGAGTGCATGCGAGTCGAGCAGGCCGTTTATGGCGAGACCCCAGGCCGCGGCCACGGATTGAGAGCATCAAGTACGAATGCGCCTATAGCCGCTTCCATCGCATCAAAGCTGGACTTGCCCGATGCAGTGCCCCTCGGTGTCCAGGGGTGGTCGCCGTTCGTTCGCGGCTTTCCCATCGACGACTACTACGTCCTTGCTCGCACGTTCGTTGATTCGAGCGCCTCGCGGGGCGGCATGGTGCTGACTCATGCGCTAATAGTCAGCTTGGACGAAGTGTGCGAGGTTGGAAGTCTAACTTCGCTTTTTGGGAGTCTGGCAGCCTCAGTAACAGAATGCCCCAATTTGTTGGTAACGCTTGAGCTTGACAATGTCGGCTGCAATCGACTGCCAGCCGCTGACTTGATCGGGACGGCAAACGCGTTGGCAGACCAAGGGCTCGCTCCAGTTGTACGACTGAGCATTGAGGGATTCGAGCACCTCGTTGATTCACTGTGGAACAACCTCTGGCCTGCCTTAAGACGAACCTTTGCGTTCCGGCTAAGCTTTAGTCCGAACGATGTGGTAGAGCAACCCACGCCGGCGCTTGTATGCACGCCTGAGCAGCTCCAAGCTCGTTGGACAAAGCATCGTATAGTCAAGCCAAGCGATCAAACTTCGAACTCTGAAGTTGCCGGGATTCTCTGTGGCCAGCGCGACTTGCAACCAATTCTAGCTCTCGCCAAGGATCTGGGTCTTGAAGTTCATACGCTCAGGGACTTGAGCCGGCTTGAGCGGTTACAAACCCTCCTGTCTACCGGCGAAAGCTTTGATGATTTGCTGGCAGCCTTACGCTTGGCAAACGGCCTCTCAAATCGACCGGCAATCGGTGCGAGTATCAAGGACAAGCTCATCGGCCGCCTCACCGCCTTGATTCCAAGCATAGACTGCAAGCAGTTGCTGTTAATGAGGAATTTGGTGCTCTCTGGCTTTGCCAACACTCGACCGTTGTGGTCAGCCGTTGAGCTCCTCGTCAGTAACCTTGGATTTGCGCCAGTAGAAGACAGCGATTTGATTGAGATGGTCGCGGCCTCGGTTGATGAGGAACGCGCATTGCCGCCATGGTGCGCCGCTGTGACAACCGGCTTATCGACAGTTGCTCGTAGAGACAAACCCGCCATTTACCAAGCGGCTTGGAGATGGGCCGAGCATAGCCACACCGCGTTCGCCGCGGCCGTAGGTGCACTGCCTGCTGACGCGGCAATTGAGCAGCGTTTGGCGGAGCAAGTGCCCAGAAAACTCCACGTTAACTCTTCGGCTGCTCTACTTTCGCCGCTGCTGAAGAAGCGCTGGCTGACAGCGTACGGCGCCGCGCTAGCGGCAACGCTGTCCCCTATCGATGCGACAGGCCAGCAGCTCAAGGTGGATAGAGACATAAATCACAGCGCGGGTTTGAGGTCAGCCCTTCGGTTTGCGAGCCCTTCACAGACGTTGGAGTGTACGCTCGCGCATAAGGATTTGCGCTTGGTAGAGTTGTGTGCGGAGCAGGCCGCTTCTCATCCTCAGATCCTGTCTAACATCCGCTGCGACAACATTACCGAGCAACAAGTGTGGGGCGCTGTGATTGGCAAGAACTCTACCCTCTGGAACGCACCCAGCGATGCCATCGGTGCGCGTGACACTGTTTTAGCTCAACTCGTTCAAGGACGAGTCGTCTACACCGGCTTACTTGAGGCGATGGCAAATACTCCATTGGCTAACCTCTGCGCCACCTCAGACCGGGCGCAACAGTGGTCGCTTCTGCCTGCTTCGCAGCGAGACCACTACCTGCGTGCGACCGCAACAGGCTGGCTAGAAGTCGCGGCGAAAGGCGCGGTGATGACTACCCCTGAAGCGCCACTTGAGCGCGCAATATTGGCGAACTCAAGCCTGCGGTCTGTATTTGAAAGGACATCAGTGCCGGTTGAAACGCATCTAGCGATCGTTAGTGGCCTCCCATCTTTTCCCGAAGAGATATTTATCGAATGGATGACCAACCTCTTGAAGGGCGCTGGCTTGCTTTCCCATGCGGTTTCGGAGCAGTTGGGAGCGCTGGTGGCGTCCCGACACTGGGAGCGCGCAGCTAAACTTCTTGCGGACCGGCTTGCCAGTCGTCCAGATATTAAGCCAGGGCTAAGGATGTGCGCAGACTTGCTTAGCTTTTATACGCGTTGGACGCTTGGAATATCTAAACTAAGCGCTGCCGAGAAGTGGAAAGCCTTCGAAGATGAGGTCCGTGAACTCTATCCACGCGGTCCGGATAGCGACGAGCTCTGGTCACGTGCGGGCGGCAAAAATTCCGACCTGCCAGGACTGTCTCAAAATGGGGGAACACGTTGGCACACTACATTGAATTCAATCCGATACGGTGGCCGTCCGACAGCACATGATCTTCTTAAAGTGATGCGCAATGACTTTCCCATGAATGAGAAGCTGCGTCTCTACATCAGCGACACGGACATTGTCGGCTGACGTTAAAACTCCCAAACACCCATGGTTGAAACATGAACCCAACTGGCTACCCGCAAGGCCACGCCCTTCTTATCGGCGTGGCGAACTATCAGCGAATCTCTAGATTACCTGCTGCAATTCTGAACGATGTCAATGACGTCGCAGCAACGCTCTCATCGCCGGATCACTGTGGCTATGCCCCCGACAACGTCGTCACTCTTTTGGACTCAAGCGCTACCAGGCCAGCAGTTTTGAAACGGCTAGAGGAGCTGGCTACTCGTGCGGGGCCTGATGATACGGCCTGTGTGTTCTTCTCCGGTCACGGTGGCATCGTGGGGAGCCTGGGCAATGAAGACAGCGTGCTGCTAACTGTGGATAGCGATCTCGCTGACATTGAAAACACTTCCATTAACTCGAATGAACTAGCTGCTGCGCTTGCGCAGATCAAGGCGAAGCGAGTCCTGGTCTTCATTGACGCTTGTCATGCTGGTGGCGCTGCGCTTTCGAAGAGCTTGACTGATGACAAAGGACACCAGCTCAAGTCTGGCTATAGCCTAAACACCTTCGCAAAACTGGCAGCTGGTAGCGGACGCGCACTAATGGCCTCGTGTCGTGCTGACGAATTGTCGTCCGTATTTGACGGTGCAAGGAACAGCGTATTCACGACCGCACTGCTGGCGGGTTTGCGCGGAGCTGCCGACAAGAGCGCCAGCGGCTTCATCAGGGTCTTTGACCTATTTAACTACGTCTCCGAAGAGGTGCCTAAACTGATCCCAGACGACCAGCACCCAATTTTTAAGGCTGACAATCTTGAAGTGAATTTCGCTGTCGCGCTGAGCAAAGGAGGGAGGAAGTCACCGTACAGTCCTGAGATCACGCTAACGGTGCAAGAGGAGCTCCCGTGGTCGGTGCTAGAGAAGATTCTGGTCGAGCTCTATCCATTCGGACCGCGGGACCAAGAGATGTGGAGCCGTGCTGGCGGTGACCTGTCTCGTCTGCAGTTTCATCCCACCGGGCAGGCTGCTTGGCATGCGGCGATTCGCACGCTGAAACAGGGCGGCGGTGGCAGGAACATCAGCTTCGGCAGCTTGCTTAGTACAGCGAAGGAGGACTTTTCGAATCATCCGCAATTGGCGATGCTGCAGACGCCTTAAGCTTGAGCGTTTGAACGTACTCGTCTGACGCGCAAGGATCTGCCTAATGGCAAAACTCAAAACGAGAACTGCGGCTCTAAATGTAGTTAGGTTTATAGACGACGGCCGAAGCCTAGGGATCTCTAGGTTCTTCCTCGAATTTCGGCAGCCGCTGATACTTGTGGATAAGGTCAAGCGTCGAGGAACACTCCAGAACAGTCCTCAATTCTCGATCAGGAGATCAGTATCTCTTTTTTGAACGAATTGACCTACCTTGCTAGCGCACAGTCAACTCCATGGCAGCGTTCCTAAGTGTAATAAAATGCAGTAGTTCGGCTTTCGGGAAGGGGCGCCTTGTGGTATTGATGGCTCTTTAACGCCACCAGGGGCACTAGCGCTAGTAATGGACGATAAAGAGAGGTTTGCTTTTTACGAGAGAGTTTTCTATCAAGAGCTTGACCGCAAGGAAAAGCTCTTCGCTAGGTTGAGTATGCCACTTGCGATGTTAGTAGCCATAGTGACGTTCCTCTCATATATGCTCAACAAGGCACCTACTACCGAGGGCGGTACCGCGAGCGTCTTTTTCTGGTTTTTTTATCTAAGCACATGCGTGATGCTACTGATAGGCGCTCTGTACTTCCGGGCAGCATGGTCCCTAAGGGATTCAGACAGGGGACTGCCCACACTGATGGAGCTTGAGACCCATCGGCGCAGCTTCAGCGATGACTATGAGAAATATTGGGACTCTCCAGAAGAAGCCGATGCGCACTTTAAGAGCTTGGTGCTTAATTACTTCATCGAAGGCGCCACGGTGAATACAGAGAATAATGATAAGCGTGGGATCTATCTCCGATCACTTGCAAACTATGTAACAGCGGCGTTATTCGTCTCAGTGCTGTCATTCCTTCCGTTCTACACATATCAGCAGGAGCAAACCATTAATGACCCAAAAACCTCCACCGCCCCCACCACCGCCGATGCGGTATGTAAAAGATAATCAGCCGAGGAAAGAGCCGCCGCCGCCTCCACCCCGACCTTCTCCGTCCAAAAAATAACGTATCCGCCCGCACTTATGCGGGCGCTTTCTTTGTACTAATAATTAGGTACGGCGGCTGAGTCCTCACCAGGCTATGCCATCGACTTTCCTTGGTTTCATAACCGTTCGGACGTTAGAACATTGCACCTTAGGGCATATGCAGAATGTGAGCTAGGGTAGTTTCCAAGTATGCCCAGTCTGTGTAGACAAGATACTTCGAAAAACTCTAGCGTCGACGAGATACTGACGCCAAACGAACAGGCAGGGATAAGCATCATAGATGCAGTGCGCTCGGCGGATCAAAATAGCCTTGAAGGAGCTGCCGACTCGGTCAAAGCTGTGTTTAGTGGCAACTGTTTCGCTCCGAGGTCATCGACGATGATTTATAAGTCTCGACAGTGAGTACTGAAGAACTATGATTAATAAAACCGCCCCGCTAATAGATACAAAAAAAATTGCTTTTGCTCACCGCAAGAGACAAACCAGGATAGGCATCCCCTATGGTTACAGATATTTTTCGTGAAGAGGCTTACCGCGCCTATCGGCTCCGGTTAGAAGTAATTCTTCATATTCCAACCGACGCATCAGAGCAGAGCATCCACGATTTGATCGAGGCCGGCTTCCCATCCGCTATTGTCGATAAGCTTTTCGACCACGTAGCGCTAAGCATAGAAGCGCGTGACCTCATCATTCCACAAAAAAACCTTGATGATAGGCTTATTCGCGGTCAGCGATTGACAGTCGACGAAAGTGATCGACTATTTCGTGTCGTACACATCACAGCCATGGCAAGGGTGCTTTTCGGGGACAGTGAGAAAGCCGAAAACTGGCTCAACAAATCTCAGCTCCGTTTTTCAGGCAAAAGCCCAATCGCAATGCTCTCGACAATACAGGGCACCCGCCTAGTAGAAGAGGTACTGATTCAAGCCGCGGAAGGATTGGTATTCTGATCTTGTAAGGGGCAATCAGCATGCACCGTCCCTCACACAGCAATACCGCATCACTTCCATATCCCAAATAAATCGATCGCGGAAAAGCCAACTTCTAAATATTACAAAGCCAAACCCTCAGTCAGCCTTTCGCGCCGGATTTTCACATCCACTACGCTTAGCGTACTAGCATTTCTAAGCTCTCTACGCTTAGCGTACTGGATGGGTCAAGCATCAAATTCGTAGTTCAGCTCAAGGTGAGCGGGTCAGAAACCCGTTTGGAGAACTGTATTGATAATTTTTCTCGATATTGATGGTGTTCTGCACCCTCTTTTTCCTCGTAAGGACAGACCCGGAAAGGAGTCTGCGCCATTTGCATACCTCCCCAGATTATCGGCAATTCTGCGCGATTATCCTGACACACACGTGGTAATCAGCAGTACATGGCGAGTAAATCGCACCCTGAAGGAACTCAAAGCTTTGTTTCCTTTAGATCTGCAAGATCGCATCATTGGTTCAACTCCAGTCCTAGAGGATTCCCAGCGACCTGGAGGGCGGGAAGAAGAAGCATCAAGTTGGCTAGATCTACATCCTGAATATTCGAGCTGGATAGCAGTTGATGATTGCGCTGTTTGCTGGTTTAGTCTTTCAAAACTTATACTATGTGACGACGGCTTTCGTGAAGTGGAAGAGGCGGAGCTTAGATCTGCCATTGAACGCCATAGCTCAAAATTCTTGAAGTAAGAGCCATATTATAATTGTATGCTGCTAGCTATACGGCGAAATAAGAGCAAGAAAGTTAATTGGGCCGATCTATTCAAGGTCGCCCATTGTGCTCTCTGAGAACCAGAGAAGAATTGCATAACTAGATTGCTAAAGGTGTTCCATGATTTGTATTGCATGTGGCAGTGACGAAGCGGTGCTGGCTAAGAGCCATATCATCTCCAATTTTGTAAGGAAAAGGTTGACTGGAGAAAAGGGGAGAGGCGGGAGCAAAAAATTTACATTCAAGTGGATCGGTCGGAGCGATTTACCAAATCAAGATCTGCCCAAGCCATACTTGATGTGCAAAAGATGCGACAACACCTTGGGGGCGACGGTGGAGCGAAATACGGCAACTCTGCTCATGCCTGAGAATGTTGACCTTTTCCACGAGTGGCAACAGCTACCTATATTGGAATGCCAGATTCACGGCGTATTCGATGAGCCGTTACCTCTAGGCATCTACGATTATCCCCTCTCTCAGCAGTTTTTGATCGAAAAATTTGCGTTGTCTACTGCATGGCGAGCCCTGCATGCGCTGGCAAAAGACGATGAAAAGCTTTCCAAAGATTTTTTGATTTCCGCCCGTGGACGGGGAATAAACCAGTCGGTCATCAGACATTTATTCGACGATGCGATATTGGAGGACGGCTTCGCTGCTTCTCTCTACTACTGGCCACCGCAGACAGTGCGGTTTATCACAGGCAAAGATGACGAAATGCCATTCGCTTGGGTCGAACTTGGTGATCAAAACGAGTTTCTTGGTGTTGCAGTTATGTTTGCCTATTGGGTGATTATTTGGCCATTATTCGAGTGTGAGGAGCATCAGCGTTCAGAAAAGCTCAATCGTCTGAACAAAATGTGTTTTCTGAATTGGGTAGCAAGCGTAAAAAAGCAGCTGAGCCAATAGGCTCTCGCTGGGTCACAAAAGAAGTCTGGTCTATAGCCCAGTGGTACGGCTATGAATTGGCTAACCATTAGTCTTTCCACGTAGGGCAGGGTTACCTGGTTCGCGAATTAGACATTCGTTGGTTTACGCTAGAAGCCTCCTAGATATCGTGCTAGCGCCGCTGACATTGCGGCCGCTAACTTTTTGGATCCTCCATGCCTCGAGGTGTGTGGCGCTGTGGATTAGTTTTCGTTTGAAGCCAATTCTTCACGAACGGAGAAAGGGGGAAGAGTCATCGCTCTTTTGAGCTGTACTAGAACCACGCACTGCTTTTTTGCTCTTGTAACGGCATTGTAAAGCAAGCGTCTCTGTTGCTCGTCATCTCCACGTATTGCCGCAGGCCAAAGAACAATCACCAAATCAAACTCTCTATTTTTCGCTCCATGAACAGTTAACGCTCGAATGCCAGGCCCATCTCTTGAGCCTAGGCGTCGTTGGTTTGAAAATGAGTGCCGTATAGTGTCCTCCATTTCTTCGCGCAGGACATGAGTCCTTCCCTTAGCCCGACGCTGTTTTTCTAGCCAACGTACGAAGTCTTGGACAATCGATGCGGGTTTTCCTGCCATCAACTCTAACGCTTCGGCCAATGTAGCCTGTTCTGGAAAAGCCAGACTGCCAATGAAGGCATCGGCAAGGCTAGCCTCCGATTCTTCCAGAATTATGTCGTAAGGACCGTTTCCTCTGCCTGTCGTTTTGGTGGTGACCCAAGTGAGGATATCGTGGGCAAATCGGCCCATTGTTGGCGTGATAATCGCCACCCTATTTCCCCCTTTATTCCAAGCAATGCCATTAGAAACATAAGACGCGGCGAGAGCTGCTGTGGGGGTTAGGAAGATTTTGAAAAGCCCATTAGATTCTGGAGCCCGTGCTGACCGGATGGCACCAGCGGCGGCAAGAAGGTTCTGATCTGAGGTCCGCCAAGGCTGTTGTAGCAGTGCGTCGTGACCTACGGCCGTTAACCATTCGCAAGCTTGGTTAGGACGTAGCTCCTCAATGAGACATTGAAACTCATCGGCCGCAATTAACAGGTCTATGTGGGCAGTCATTGACTGCACGATCCTCAGTCGATTTGGAGTGAGATCTTGTGCTTCATCCACGATCACTATGGGATACGTCGCGGCGACCCAGCGAACAACAATATCGTGAGACAGGAGATCCGCAGCGACTTGGCACACTGCCTCATAATCGTTAACTCTTGGTTGCTCCACGCCGAATTGGTTGATGAGTGCTTGCCACCTGCTGACGATTCGCCAAGCGAATCCGTCGATAGTTGTGCACTCGTACTGCCGGCGTAAAACTGCGACACCGGCCAGCCGATCGTCCAAGCGTCTGCGCGATCCATGCATAAAGGTCAGTGCCAAAACTTTCTGAGACGTCAGTAGAGGCTGTTCCTCCAATCTCGCTGCGAGGTTTGCCATCAATTGATGAGTCTTTCCACAACCTGCCGCACCGGAAAAAGATTGGATTGTCATGGTTGGAATACCCAGACACCTTCTGGGTCGGCGACGAAATGTGCGTTAGCAGTGCCCGCGCACGCAAGTGCCAAACAGTTGAACAACTCCGCTGCTCTGGTACGACACAGAGGTGAGTTAACTATCGCGTCTGCAACCGACTCGTAGCAGATCACGTCCACTTTCTTATTTTTTAGATGATTGACGATGTCAGATACGTTTGAGGGGGCAACCTCAGTCAACTCAGTTAGTGTTTCGATGACGTAGTCCCCATCCGCGGCCAGAATCCAGCCGATGGCGTCTTCGATCATTTCGTCGTCTGCCCACCGGATTATTGATGAGGGAGCAGCGGGCTCTGCGAGAAGATTAGTGATATAGCGTTTCCCGTCCCTATCACCGTCCACCAGGCAGCAAACTTTTTGATGCGTAGTTGATAGCAGCTGGAAAGTTTCAACTACTTTGGCATCCTCCGTAGGAACCACGCCCACTTCCAGCCCAAACATAGCTTGCATGCTTGAAGACCACCCCTCGGTCAGCATCAGCGGTCGCAGCACCGTCTTCAGGAGCAAAAAATCAGCACGTCCTTCCGGTACTAATACACACGGATGCATCAACGCTGACAGGACATCCACACGACTCTGTTGAAAGAATTTCCTTTTCCAGTTCTGGGCGTTTGGCAGCAAGGGCTCTGCTAAAAAAGGGAGGGCGGAGAGATAGCCGTCAACATTTCGGAGAACCAATACAGAGGTAGGCTCCGAAACGGCTGCAATCAATGGGGAGTGCGTAGTGATGAACGTCTGAGTAGAAAGCGCTTGGACTCGATGTACCAACTGCTGCTGCCCAGCAGGGGGTAGATGAAGCTCAGGCTCCTCGAGGGCCATTAGAAATCCTTCACCCGCTGCTGCACGTCCCCGACCCAGCTCCAGAAGCAATAACAAACCTTGCAAAGATACCAAGCCACTGCCCTGTCTGGCCGCGGGCACTCCCAGTCCCCCGACGACAGCAAAATGTGCTGCGACAGAGTCGAGGAGCGATCGGCTATCGGTGCTGGTAACTCGTAACTGAACAAGAGGAGCATTCGGTATGCATCTCGCTAACTCAGCGTTTACATTCTGAATCAGCGGTGAAATTCGCTCGTCGTTCTCGATGGGAGCTTCCGGGCTTCTGAGGCGGTCGCGCTCAGCCAAAATTGCCTCGGATGGTTGGGCCGCAGCCGCCTGCAGCGTACGTCGGAATAACTCACTACCCCATGAAAAAACTTTGTCCCAGGTTCGGCTTGCACGTACGAGATAAAACCCAATGTCTTTTATCAAGCGTGGGGGGACGCCTACAGGTGAGTCCTCAGCGAAGGGATCCATCGGGATATCGTGGTCGTGGAAGTAGCGAACCATCTCGACTGATAGAGAGTCGCGGTCAAAGTATGCTTGGGCACCAATTTGGCAGCATAGCTTTGAGGCTTGTTCAGTACGAACAGCGCTGATCGTACCGGTGGTTTCGTCCAACCATTTAGGAACACCTCTACCGTCTCTAAACCATTCGGTATATTGATAAGGGTCTTCAGTAGGAAAATCTGTGATTGTTGCAACCAGCTTTATTCGATCAGCGGGTTGGGGGTTGGACCCGTAAAAATCATGTTCAGAGAGCTCCCTGATCATGCGCTCCCGTCCAAGAAGAAGCGTTAACGCCTCTATCACCGTGGTTTTGCCAGTGTTGTTGGCCCCGATCAGTACTGGATGGTCTTTGAAGTGAACGCTTCCTTCACGGATACCTCGAAAATTGCGGATATCCAAGATCGCTACTCTCATCACATTTCCTTTGGATTCAACGAGCGACTAGAAAAAATTTCTCTTTGGTTGCCGAGCCTTTTCGACTTCCGAGATAGTCAATATAGGAGAGTTTTTTTCAAAACCTATACGCCTCAATTTCTAAGGATATTTCTGTACCGACCTGTCTCTCGACGCAAAAGGGAGCGATTACGCACCATGTGCAATCGACTTATCCGTGCGGCTTCCCTGAAACCAGTTCAACCACCCTACGGTCGTTTAACTTAGCCTTCAGCACACCGTTCTCGTCCAATAGCACTTCGTTGATGGATGCGAGATTGGCGACCTTGGCCCGCAGTTCCTCGATCTCCTGACGGTGGGCTGCAGATTTCTTGCGTTCCGCAATCAAGTCTTGTTGTTTTAATTCACGCATGGCGCGACTGGAGCGACCTTGAGACTCTCGAATAGCCTCGGAAATTCGTGGGTAGTAGTTGTGAATCAGCGCCGTCGATACGCCCGCCTCGCGGGCGACTGCCGCGATGGTAACCTTGGTTTCCCCGGTGTGAGCGCGTCCCTTCTGGATACGGTAGAGGGCGAGCTTCAGATCCTTTTCACGATCCTCAGCTGGCTTGTAGTTGGTAGTTTTGTCTTTGCTACTCATGCGATCAGCGTCTCCGAGTCCATACCTAACTGGGCCAGTACGTCTCGGCATCGATTCAGGTCTCGCTCAACGCGATGGCGGCCGCCCTCGCCAATATCCGGGCAATTCAGCAGCCCTTTCAGATCATCATAGAGTCGCTGGTAGATCGCCGCGTGGCCGCGCCCGATCACAGCATTGTTGCAATTACCACAGCGGGTACGTTCAAAGGCATTCCCGACGCAACCGCCATTGTCCGCCGTGCACCAAGCGTGGCCGTTGCTGCGAATCGCGGTGCTCTCGGCAATTGACTTCAGCATCGAGGCGTGATCCTTGAAAATTAGCAAGTTTTGCGGGTCTCGCTGCCACTGTTTGAGTGCGCGACCATAGCCCCCGGCTAGGGGGGCCTCATCCAGCCAATTATCTACGACGCCAAGCTTTATATCTTCCAGCTGCCTCTCAATATCGGCGCACAGCTCTAAATCCACGTGATATCCCAACGTGTCGTCCATTGCGTAACCCAAAGTCATGTCCATCGACCAGTGCGCAAAATGCTGTTTGAGGTAGCGGAGATCACCGAAGCGGCTACGCGCGGCATAGGTGGCGAACTTGCGACGGAACTGATGGCTAGCGAGATTCCAGGTTAGTCCGCAATCCTTAGTGAATGCCTTTAAGTAAGGGCTCCAATTAGTGATGGAAAGGGTGCGTACCTGATTGCCTCCCATAGCTGCCCCGAGAAAGAGTGCATGGCGGTGTCTACGCGCCTCGATGATTTTCGGATCATGTGGATTGACGCGTCGCCGTTGCAAGATCTCCGCGGTAAGCATGGCCTGATAAGGGATGGCCCAGCGCTCCATTATCCGTAGGGCACGTACGGCGGCCTCGGGAATCATCCAGTCATGAATACCGGTATCAGTCTTTTCCGAACGAGAACGCATCCAATGGTATACGGTGCCCTCACCATCTTGAGTGCGATGATGCGAGCCACTTTGCAAGTTGGCCAGCTCGTGGTTACGACAGCCAGAGGTGCTGGCTAGTACGATGTAGCAGGCCGTGCGAAGGTTGGTCAACGCTTTGATGAATGCCCTCAGTCCCCCCTTTCGGCCTACGGCGCTCAAGTAGCGGTTTTTTGCTTGAATGATGGTAGTTGCTGCGTTTCCCTTTCGCCGCGCCGCTTCGATATCTAGCGCGTCACGTAGGTCAAGCAATTGCTCTCCGCTCTCCACCTGCAGGTAGGCTCGCTCGAATAGAGTGCAGAACACGTCATCGGGTATCAGCGCTGTTTTTTCGAGCTGAACACTGTTGCCAATAAGACCCGCCATTGCCTTTGCAGAAGTATCGGGCCAAGGGTGCTGCGGCATCTTGTCATTTGTGTATTGGCTCAGTTCATAGAGCGCTTCGATGGCGGCGTAGCGGGCTTGAAGCCCACGTTGCGACAATGGCTTGCCCTTAAATCGACTGGCTTGGAGATGCACTTTGCAGGCGGAGACATAAGTTGCGCAGATCAACGGCGTCACCGCACCTAAGCTATCGATTTTCGATGCTTCCAAGTGGAGCAAGAATGGTTTCGTATCTGCTAACAATTGCCGAACTGCTGCACCTTTTGGGCGACCCGCCTCGCGGCGCCCCCGGCGCATATATCGGTAAAATATCGCCTTCATCACTTCTCGAAACGCCAGTGGCAGGTGGCCGAAGTTCAGCCGTTTCTTGCTGTCAGGGGTGTTGCTTGTGAAGCCTTCAAGGTGCCATATGTCGTCGCCATAATGGCTAAGAGTGACCCAATGTCCATCGACCTGAGTAGCGCTGATAATAAGCGTGTCGCGTACGGATTTGAGAAGTTCACGCACATCGCTCGGCTGTGCAATGGAAGTCCTTGGCTGCGTCGTAGAATTTATTTCACTCATCTCAATTTTCCAGGCTGTCGACCAAATCAATCGACCAGAACGGATGCGGCAACGCACGAGCGCGCTCACGGGCAGCCTCCACCGCTTCAACCTTAAAGATTCCGCGCCGCAGCCCCTCGGCGACGATGTATTGCTCGATCAAGCGGGGGATGTGAGCATACTCCCGAGCCCAGCGCCGTTTGTCCATGCGCGAGCGCTCAGCAAGCACATGGAAGTAGAAACTGAACAGTTTGTGCAAATCCTCGGCAGTCACCGCGTAGTGCCGGCAGCGCAAACAGTTCATGAAGTTCATGCAGGTAGCGCCCTCGCGTTTCGGAGCGTATTGGCCGTTTACAGGGTCTGCGCAGCGCCCGACTGGAGTGTTCCTGTAGGTCGCACCGATTGTCCTGGTAAGCAATTCTTGCACGAGCACTTCACCCATGAATTGCCAATTGCTACGGGTAATCTCGCTGGGCGCTAAGTAATATTGATCGGTTACCTGAGAAGTATTGCCAAGAGCTGCAGCGGTGGTCGCGAGGTCGCCGTCGGTTAGTTCGAAGATCCGGTTGGCAAAGGTTTTGCGGAGCCGCGAAATATTGATACGCAGTGGTTTTCCGTCGGTATCGGTCAGAGCATGCTCGGCTACGAGGCGTCTCATCGCCAACAATAACGAATGTTGGTTCAAAACCGCGACTTGACCCACATCTTTACCGCCTCGAATGCGATGCAGCCACACGCGCCCCTTAATTTCACCTGGAGCCTCTGAATCAAAGGGTTCGGTTATGACCATCACGCGGCGTATCAGTCGCTCCACGTTGTATTTTACGGTCGGCGTCGATCCTAAAAGATGCTCAGCATCCGATACAGCGCGCAGGGCGACCTTACTGCTGTTGTAGCCTCGACGTTTCCACAGTGTCAGAAAAACTGTGTTGTCTTTGGGGTGCGGGTGCAGGCAATCGCGGGTCATTTCTAGTAGTGGCGTGGTATTACGCCCGGTGTGCAGCGCCACGACGAGCAGGGCATACGCAAGCAGTTCGCTAGTTAACAGTGCGTCGTCAGTCCAGATCGGCTTAATTGCTTGCCGTAGTGCAATACTGAATGCTTGCTGCTCCCGGTTTGTCAGCGCTGTTTCACCTTTGGCCTTACGGTTGCTGTTTGGGAAGGGGTTGCGCGGGAAGGTGGATGCATCGCCGGAAGTGATCAACGGAATTAGCCCACGCCGCCCTAAGGCAAGTAACACAGGCTTTGTCGCAGTGTAGATAGACTTCTGAGTGGTTGTTGATACACCCAACCCCGTGAGGTGACCGAGATAGCTATCGATCAGGTCCCGGTCCACATTGCGCAGGGTCAAATCATGGTTAAAAGCTGTCGCTCGCATGGCGCAGCATTCAAGAAAATGGCGCAGCCCACACGTACAGTAAGCAGCCACAGTGCACGTCGAGACGCCGCCGTCTTGGCCGGCAAGGAAACGTTCAATTTGGCGCTGGCAGGCATAAGTAATGGGGTCTATATCACAACCGTACCAGCGGGCAAAATCGAAGCTACGGCTATTTGAGGCATTCCGACCGAACTTCACTGTGGTATGTGTTGGGGGGAGAGGTTCGGGCAGGATGACCACATTGCCTACTGGGTCGTGGCGGTGCTCGACTTTTGGAACGCTGAGGTCGGTTTTATTAAATATCTTGCGCCTGCCCATCAGACCACCTCCGCCAAGGCATTTAAATCATCCTGATAGGCTAGCACCGCCTCATCGGCCATTTCATTGACCAGATGTAGGTATATCATCGTCGTCTGAATTGAACTGTGGCCCAGCTGCTGCTGAACGAACACCAAGGGTTCGAGCCCACTCGTTGGGTTGCGCTGAAGGCTTACCAACGTATGAGTGGCATAGGTATGCCGAAGCATGTGCGTATGGACGTTGATTCCAGCTCGCTTGCCGATCTCGCTAATTATTCGATTGAGACTCTTACCGTCTTGGGCATAGGGCTCCCCAGAATGGTTGAGAAACAGCGCCTTTTGCGGGGATTTATTCAGCGATGCGCGCTCACCGCGCACTTTCGTTAAATAGTGATAGAGTTCGGCCATAAACTGGCGACTGACGTAGATATCTCGTGGCTTGCTGCCCTTTGTCTTTATGCCGCTACCGTCGAAGGAATTTAGCCGAATTCTGAGGTTGCGCTCGGTTCGTTGAGCCTTTTCCGGATCAAAAATATAGGCTTGGGGGAAGGTGGTGATTTCCTCGCGGCGCAGCCCCATGTGTAGCGCCACGCGTATCATCATCCGGTGATGGACGTTTTCCGCTGCAGCCAATAGCAATCTAATCTCGGCCATGCTAAGAAACTTGGGTAGTGCTTTATGGCTACGCGGCATCACATCGTTTGCCATTGCCCTACCGCCACGGGAATCGATATGTGCAAGGAAGCCTATTGCATGACGCGAAGCACGTTCTTCGTAGGCGAAAGGTAAACGCTTCACCCACCCCTCCTTCAGCGCAAATTCGTAGAACTTGCAGATGTATGTAAGGCGTTGACGAGTGGTACTCAATGCCAGACTGCAGTCCACCAAACAGTAGTCACGGTAAGCCGCGACTAAGCTTTTGGCCTCGCCACGATCCACATCGCGCCAGTCAATTTCATGGGCTTGAAGAAAGCTAAAGTAGTCATACATTGCGCGCCCGGTACTGGGCCAGGAACGCTTAGAGCCAATGGCCCCGCGAAGCAGATAGTGACGAAAAAACTGATTGGCTGGTGCGCAACTTTCCATTGAGTCCCATAGCAGGATGGGAAATCCTGGATGAGGCTGCCCAGCGATCAACAGATTTTCAGTGGCCCACACAAGCTCCATCTGCTGTCCCCCTGCACTGAACATTCATCACAGGTCTCAGTCTGCTTTTACAGATCTAAGGTCAAAACGCTCTTGACGAGTAATCCCAGCGCTGAGGAGCGTTTAAGGGACTGTTTTTAATATGGCAGATATCTAACATTTTCCCAGTGCCAGATCATAGCGTGTTCCTCAAGGTTTGCAGGTGGGCCACCTGGCGACTGAAATCAGCGCTGCTCATACGCTGTTTTGGCACCGGGCTCAGGGCCTGACTGATGGCGCGGGTCGGCTGACGGGTCAGGCGCGACAGCACCAGCCATTGCTCGGCCACGTTCAATTGGTCGAAACCGGGATACCGGCGGCGGGCGCGGCGCAGCACGTCCTGTTGCAGGGCTTGCAACAGCGTGTGCTGACCGTTGTGGCGCAGGATGAAATCGGCACTGGCGCGCAGGTGTTCCTGCAACTGGCGACGGCCACGCTGAGCGGGTGCCTGCAAAGGCCCGTGGCGCACACCGAGGTGCCACAGGGCCAGACCGATCAGCGCCAGCAGGGCGACGATGGCTTGCGGGAAGTAACGCCAGAGCAAGCTCGGCAGCCCCTCGTGTAGCGTGTTGAAAATCAGCGTGACGTCGGTGTCGGCGCTCAGGTACCAGAGCAGCCAGGCGTTGTCGTGTTTGCTGATGGCCGGGGTCTTCCACAGCTCGGCATCGGTGACCACGGTGACCGAGCCGAGGCCGTACGCCAGTTGCATCATGTGCGTGGCCTTGGCGCTGTTGGCCCAGGCCTGGGCGAGATTCTTCGGGTCTTCCAGATGGAACGCGGTGTCGAAACCGGCGTAGGCCGGCGCGTCCTCGTCTTCCAGATAAAGTTTGGTCAGGTTCGGGTACGGATCATCGGCCAGTTCCGCCGGCGGCTCCTTGAGATCCTTGCTCAGGGACTGGTGCAACTGCACCCGGTCCAGCAACAGGTCAGCGCTTTGTCTGGCCTGCTCATCCCACAGGGCTTCGGCGACGAACACCAGTCGCCCACCGGCGCGGGCCCAGTTCAATACCTGATCGACCTGCCGCGGGGTCATGCGCGAACGTTCGCCGAACAACAGCAGGGTGTGCCGACGCGGATCGATGTCGGGCAGCACCGCTAGCGTTTCGGCGTGGCCGACGTTGAGGCCGCGCTCGCGCAAAAACATTTCTGCCGCCAGATAAGGATTGGCCTGTGCCTGGGGCGAGGGGCCGTGATCGATCATTTCCTGATAAGGCCGCGCCTTGAGGTACAGATAAACGCTCAACGCCGCGAGCAGGGCGACCATCAGCCCGCCGAGCAGCCACGCGTTGCGCCGGTTCAAGCGCGCGCTCCCTGCTCGAACAAGGCGCGCCAGCCGTCACACAGTTCCTGTTGCAGATGTGCCGCCGGCACGCGGTGCCCGTAGGCCATGTTCTGCCAGTGCAGCGTCAGGGTGCGACTGAACGCCAGCAGTTCCGGGCACTGCAATTGCTCGACCCGCAGCAGCACCTGATGCTCGGTGTCGGCAGGTTTCAAGGTCAGGGCAAAATCGTGCAGCAGACGGCTGAGCAGTCCGCGATAGAGCAGGCCCAGCGCCGCGCGCGGCTGGGTCTGCCAGAGTTGTTCGGCGCTGGCGGCGATGTCGTCGGGCAAGGACTGCGGGGTCAGGTCCAGGCCAAATGCTTGTTGCGGCGCAGGTGGCCTGCCGCGGGCGGGCAACTTCGTCCGGCGACTGACGAAGGTGCGCAGGAACTCGCGGTAACGCCAGATCAGCCAGCCGACGGCCGTGAGCAATGCGCCCCACAGCAGCACTTCGATCAACACCGCCAAGGCATTGAAGCGTTGACCGTCGAGCCAGCCAAGCAGGGTTTTCAGCCATTGCGGAGGCTCGCCGGGTTTGCCCTCGGCCGGGGTGGCCGGGTCGTCGCCAAAGCGGTAGCGGGTCACGCTTTCCTTGTTCTTGAATGGCGGTTGTTCGAGCAGTGCCTTGATGCTGTCGTGCGCAGCCTGACTGGTCAGCGGTTGGTGCAGCAGGCGTGGCGCCTCCGGGGCGTTGGCCGGGGCATCCGCCCATACCGGTGGTACCGCCGGCAGCCACAGACAGACCGCCAGCAGCAGACCCAGAGCGCTGCTGTTCAAGCGCTGGCGCAAACGACGGAATACCAACTCGATGTCCCACGCTTCCAGTGCGGTGCGTCGGTTCAGATACAGGCTGAAGCCGCAGGCGACATAAATCGGTTCCCAGACCACCAGCACCAGCGCGTAGAAGGCGTTGGTCAGGTGTTCCAGCCAACGCCAATGATGATCGGCGTCGAGGATCAGCGATTGCCAGTCCCAGTCGGTTTCAATCTGCTGCGGCAGCAGAATGTAGAACAGCACCATCAGGCCGATCCACAGCGCGGTCTCCAGATGCATGCCGATGATCGTCAGCCATTGCGCGGCGCCGGCATTGCGTTGCAGCAACACTTGCAAGCGTTGCTGGCGAGCGGTGCCGTCGAGGCCTTCGAGTTGCACCACCGGCAGCAGAAAGCTTCGACTCAGGCTCAGGCGGCGCCAGGTCAGGCTGGCCAGCAGTTGTGGTTTGAGCAGTCGCGGAAATTCGCGCAGGGCCTGTTTCAGAGTGGGTGTTTCGCCGAACAGGGCCTTGGACAGGATGTACAGCGGCAGGCGTTCGTAGGCCGGTTTCAGCCACCAGAAAATCAACACTGCCAGCGACGGCGAATCCCATAGCAGCAGACTGAGCACGACGAACAGCGGCAGGGTGACGATGGCCCAACTGGTCATCAGCAGCCGACGATGCTGCTGGCTCATGAGCACGCCCAGGTCCATGGCTTCCCAGGTGCTGCGCGGGCGGATCGCTACAGTGGCATCACTCAGGCGCATGGCGGGTCCTTCCGGCGAACAGCAGATAGGCCGCCACGGCGATCCACAACGCGGCACCGACCGCATATTTGATCGGCGGTGTGACCCCGGTCCGCGACGACCAGTACGCTTCGATGAACGCCGCGATCAGCAGGAACAGCATGACCCCGCACACCAGCAGCACGCTTTTGCGCGCGGCGGTTTTCAGTGCTTCACCGCGCGTCAGGCGTCCGGGCGCGATCAACGCCCAGCCGAGTTTCAGGCCGGCGGCACCCGCCAGGGCAATGGCGCTCAGCTCGAAAGCCCCGTGACCGATCACGAACGACCAGAACGTCTGCCCGAAACCGATTTCAGTCAGATGCCCGGCCACCGCACCGATGATCAAGCCGTTATAGAGCAGGAAAAACGCGCTGCCCACGCCCAGCAGCAAACCGCTGGCGAAGGTCTGGAAAGCGATGCCGATGTTGTGCATCACGTAGTAGCCGAACATCACCCAGTCTTCACTGGCCGCCCGTTCGGCCGAACGCCCGAGGTGCCCGGCCACCGGGTCGTACATGCTCTGCATCTCGCGCACCTGTTCGGCGGGGATCAGGTTGTAGACCAGTTCGGGAAAGGCATACACCAGCAAGGCAAAACCGATCAGGCTGCCGAAAAACACCAGGCCGGCGGCCAGCACAAAGGGCCATTCGGCGCGCACCAGCCGGGGGAAGTCAGCGAGGATGAAACCCAGCAGGTTGGCGCCGAAGCGGCTGCGGTGCCGGTAAAGCTGCTGATGGCCGCGCAACACCAGTTGTTGCAGCGAGTCGGTCAGAAAACTGCTGTAGCCGCGCTCCTGTGCCAGCGCCAGATGCTGGCACAGGCGTCGATAAGCCTTGGGGAAAGTGGCCACTTGCGAGGTGTCCTTGCCATGTTCGAGGCGTTCGAGCGCCAGCGTGAAGCGCTCCCATTCGGCCTTGTGGCGAGTTTCGAAAAGACTCTGCTTCATGTCGGCCCCAACAAGCCGCGGGCGATACCGTTGAGTTCGCTGACCGCTTTGGGCGCCGAGATGTGCAGCGGCTGGGCGAGCAGCGCGGCCAGCTCGTTGACCCGCGCTGGCGACAGTTCGCCCTGGCGTTCGGCGAAGGCGAGCAGGGCGCGTTGTTCGCTGAGGGTGAGCGGGACGGGCGAGCGACGCGGCTGGGCGTCGGGCAGTTGCGGGCGTGCGAGTGGGCGTTCGCTGTAGACCACCAGGGTGCCGGCGGCGATGTCGCCCAGGCGTTTGAAGGTCGGGTGCTGCAGGCAACTGATCGCCCCGAGGAAATAACCGAACGGCAGCAGGTCGACGAAACGCAACAGGTTGCGCAGCAGCGAGGCCGACCAGCCGATCGGTGTGCCGTCATCGTGGATCACCCGCAGGCCCATCCATTGCTTGCCCGGCGAACGGCCCTGACGCAGCACTTCGAACAGCACCATGTACCACCAACTGACGGCAAACAGCAGCAGCGAACTCAGGCCCATGCCGAGCTGACCGAGAAACGCCAGCAACAGGAACAGCACGCCGAGGATGGCTCCGCGAATGCCCAGGTCGATGCCGAAGGCGAGGCTGCGCACCATCAGCCCGGCCGGGCGCAACGGCAGGTCGATGCCCTCCGGGGTTTCCACTTGATAGCGGGTATCGAGTGGCGGGTTCAGCGGTGCTTTCCGTGGCGCTGCTGTGTTCTCGAGCATGGGCTACCTGATGGGGCCGGATCGGGAGGCGAGGTCTGTCCGATGCTAGCAGCCTCTTGGGGGAAAACGACATCACTATGTATTGCACATCGTGTGGCGCGCGCGAGTTGAATGACACAGCGCTGGCCGCGATGCGGGTTCAACGCCTAGACTTTGCCGATCTTCAGTTCAGGAACCGCCCGTGACTTCAATCTTCTGGTACGACTACGAAACCACCGGCATCAATCCGCGCAACGACCGCCCGCTGCAGGTCGCCGGGATTCGCACCGACCACGACCTCAATGAAATCGACGAACCGGTCAACCTCTACTGCCAGCCCAGCGAAGACATCCTGCCGCACCCGGCGGCCTGCGCGATCACCGGCATTACCCCGGGGCAACTCGCCGAGCACGGCCTGAGCGAAGCCGATTTCATGACCCGTGTGCATGCGCAACTGGCGGCGCCCGGCACTTGCGGCGCGGGTTACAACACCTTGCGTTTCGACGACGAGATGACCCGCTACAGCCTGTACCGCAACTTCTTCGACCCGTATGCCCGCGAGTGGCAGGGCGGCAACAGTCGCTGGGACCTGATCGATGTGGTGCGTGCCGCGTATGCGTTGCGCCCGGATGGCCTGGTCTGGCCGACCGATGACGAAGGCAAGGTCACCCTCAAGCTTGAACGTCTGACGGCCGCCAACCATATCGACCATGGGCATGCGCACGAAGCACTCTCGGACGTGCGCGCCACCATCGCGCTGGCGCGGTTGATCCGCGAGAAACAGCCGAAGTTGTATGACTGGCTGTTTCAATTGCGCAGCAAACAGAAGGTCATGGATCAGATTCGTCTGTTGCAGCCGCTGGTGCATATCTCCGGACGCTTTTCGGCGGCGCGGCACTATGTCGGTGTGGTGCTGCCATTGGCCTGGCATCCGCGCAATCGCAATGCGCTGATCGTCTGTGACCTGCACCTCGATCCGCAAGGCTTGCTGGATCTGGACGCCGAAACCCTGCGCCAGCGCCTGTACACTCGCCGCGACGACCTCGCCGAAGGTGAACTGCCGGTGCCGCTGAAACTGATTCACATCAATCGTTGCCCGGTGGTGGCGCCGTTGTCGGTGTTGCGCGCCGACGATCAGCAGCGCCTGGGCCTGGACATGGCGCTGTATCAGGCACGTGCGCTGCGGCTAAGTGACGCACAACAAGTTTGGAAAGATAAAGTCGCGGCGATTTACGCCAGCGAAGACTTCACGCCGAGCGAAGATCCGGAACAGCAGTTGTACGATGGATTTATCGGTGATCGTGACCGGCGTCTATGTGAGCAAGTGAGGACGGCGGATCCGGCACAATTAGCGCAAGAACACTGGCCGTTCGATGATGAACGTCTGCCGGAATTACTCTTTCGATATCGCGCACGCAACTTTCCCGATACGTTGAGTTCCGAGGAGCAAGAACGCTGGAGAATATTCTGTCAGCAGCGTTTGTCCGAGCCGCAAATGGGCGCGCCTAATACCCTGCAATCTTTTGCCGAGGCCGCGCAGCAATGGGCGCTTAGTGCTACGCCGATACAGAATCAAGTGCTCAATGAGTGGCAGAATTATGTCGAGGCATTGCGCAAACGTTTGAATCTTTGAAATCGAACATAGTGTGCCCATGAAATGCCGGGCATAAAAAAACGCCAGCGTATGCTGGCGTTTTTCATGGGCCGCAGAATCAGTCTGCGGCAGGCGTTGCGGCTTAGCCCAGCAGGGTAGCCCAGCCTTCAACCACGTCACCGCCCCACTTGGCTTTCCACTCTTTCAGAGTCTTGTGGTTGCCACCTTTGGTTTCGATGACTTCGCCGTTGTGCGGGTTTTTGTATTGTTTAACTTTGCGCGCGCGCTTGGTGCCGGTAGTTTTTACTGCGGCGCCACGGGTACCTTTGGTTTTCGATTCCGGATCCAGCAGGGCGATGATGTCGCGCAGGGACTTGGAGTATTCGCCCATCAGGGTGCGCAGTTTGCCTTCGAATTCCAGCTCGGCTTGCAGTTTGTCGTCTTGCGACAGGTTCTTCAAACGGGCTTGCAGCTCTTTGATTGCTTCTTCGGTGGCGCGATATTCGTTGATCAAGGACATGGTAACTACCTTATGCGGATGTGTTGAATGGCAGGGGACAGTGCCGCAATAATAGTCAGGCTGTTTCATCAAGTAAACATTTAACCGGATTTTTTATTTGAATTAGTTACGTGAAATAACCGGTAAATTGAATGGTCATTTAAATAATGTGATGCATTCATCACGATTATTCACAATTATCTGCTCGAACAGCGTCACGGCAGTGCCATCACATTGGCGCGCCGGACGATCGGACGCCTTGAATCGCGCCGTCTACGGGGAATCGGTCATCAATACTGCAGTTTCCGCGCGCAGTCGCTAGAATGGCCGCCTTTGCGAAGTTCTGGAGTTTTTCCCCCATGCGCACCTTTCGGTTGGTGATTTCCTGCCCTGACCGCGTTGGCATCGTTGCCAAAGTCAGTAACTTTCTGGCATCCCACAACGGTTGGATCACCGAAGCGAGCCACCACTCGGATAATCAGAACGGCTGGTTCTTCATGCGTCACGAGATCCGCGCCGATTCGCTGCCGTTCGGTATTGAAGTACTGCGCGAGAAGTTTGCGCCGATCGCCGAAGAGTTCTCGATGGACTGGCGCATTACCGATACCGAGCAAAAGAAACGCGTAGTGCTGATGGCCAGCCGCGAATCCCACTGCCTGGCCGACTTGCTGCACCGCTGGCACAGCGACGAGCTCGATTGCGAAATCTCCTGCGTGATTTCCAACCACAATGACCTGCGCAGCATGGTCGAGTGGCATGGCATTCCTTATTACCATGTCCCGGTCAATCCGCAGGACAAGGAGCCGGCGTTCGCCGAGGTGTCGCGTCTGGTCAAGCAGCACGACGCCGAAGTGGTGGTGCTGGCGCGCTACATGCAGATCCTGCCGCCGGCCCTGTGCCGCGAATACGCACACAAGGTGATCAACATTCACCACAGCTTCCTGCCGTCGTTCGTCGGTGCCAAGCCGTACCATCAGGCGTCGCTGCGCGGCGTGAAGCTGATCGGCGCGACCTGCCACTACGTGACCGAAGAGCTGGATGCCGGCCCGATCATCGAGCAGGACGTGGTACGCGTCAGCCACAGCGACAGCATCGAAGACATGGTGCGTTTCGGCCGTGACGTCGAGAAGATGGTGTTGGCCCGTGGTCTGCGCTATCACCTCGAAGACCGCGTGCTGGTGCACGGCAACAAGACCGTGGTGTTCTGATCGGTCTGAAAGTCTGCGGTTGAAAAATCAAGGGTCTGGGCGTTCAATCGTCCAGACCCTTTTTCATTTCATCCCTGAGGAACTGCCCATGAGCGATCCACTGGACAAAGCCACTTCCAAAGCGCCGGCCACCGTGGGTGAGGGGTGTTTGAGCAGGTATGATCCCGAAGACATGACGCCGGAGGACGGGACAGAGTTTCCCGGGGCTGCCGAGTTATGGGAGCAAATGAAAGAACAGCTGGACGAACCTAAGAAGCCTGTCTGACCTTCATCAATTTCTTGAGCAACGGTCGTCCCAGCATCAGTACAAACACCGGGCCACCCACCAGCAGATAGAAATAGAACGTCACTGCCCGCCAGATCAGGATTGCCGCCGCCGCTGTGGATTTGCCGACCATGGGCGCCAGCAGCGCCGCCGAGGTCAATTCCGCCGCGCCGGCGCCCCCCGGCAATAGCGTGAACTGGCCCGCGCCCAGCGACAGCATCTGCACCAGAAAGCTCCAGGCCCAATGCAAGTCCGCACCCAGCCCGCGCAGCGCCAGATACAGCACGCTGTAACGCAGCAGCCAATGCACGCACGTCAACGCAAACACTTTGCTCAAGGTCTGCCACGGCAATTTCAGGGTATCGGTGAACGCTGCAAGAAAGTGCAAGAGCTTGCGCGCCCAGCGTCGGCGGGTGCTGTGTTCGACGTTCATGCGGGCCAACAGGCGCCCGCTCAGGCGAATCAGCGCGCGATGATAGCGCGCCAACAGCGCGCAACCGATCAGGCCGCCGAATAACGACACGGCACTGACCATCAGCAGCCATTCCATACGATCGCTCAGGTGCTGGAACAGCGCGTAGATCAGAATCGCGCTCAAGGCGCAGAGAAAGAACAGCAGATCGCTCAACTGATCCATCGCAAACACCGCGCTGCCCCGCGCCGGGCGCACGCCGCAACGGGCCAGCAGGGCCATGATGGTCAGCGGGCCGCCGCTGCCACCGGGGGTGGCGCAATAGGCAAACTCGGCGGCCATCACCACCCCGAGACTCTTCAGCGGTGAGACGCGATCACGTTGATCGCCCAGTAACAGCCGCAAGCGCAGGGTGTTGATACCCCAGCAGAGCAGGATCATGCCGAACAGCACCAGCAGCCATGGCAGCGGAAAGCTTTGCAGGCGCGACCAGATTTCATTGCCACCGAGCAGCAGCGGAATCAGCAGCGCCGCGAGCAGGCCGATCAACAACAGAATGCCGCGGCTCATGCGGCGTGCCCGAGTTGCCCGCGCTGTTGCGCCAGCCAGTCAATCTTGGTCATCGGCACGCGTCCTTCGGCGAGCAGGCGTTTGAGGGTTTGCAGCCAGTAGTTTCGCGAGTAACGGTAGCGCATATCCACCGGGTGCAGGCCGAGGCGAATCACCGGGGCCTGACGCCAGCGCTGCTCGCGTTGGTCGCTGAGGACTTTCGACAGGCCACGACGCCAGGCACTGCGGGCGCTCCACACCAGACCGGGAGCATCGATCGAGGTGAAATCCGGCAGGCAATAAAGATGCTGCGGATCGCTGGTGTAGTGCAACGGCAACTCGCGCAAGGCCTGGCGCGTACCCTCGCTCATCAGCCAGGCCGGGGCGACGAAACCGTGTAACGGCCAGTCGTAGCGCTGGAACAACTCGATACCGGCGCGCAGTCGCGCAAGCGCGGCTTCGCGGGACAGGTGATAGAACTCGCCTTCGTGGGTGTAGATCCGGCGCATGAACCAGTCGCGGGGCGTGGTCGGTGCCGGCTCGCGGTCGTCATGGTAAAAACCGTGCAAGGCCAGTTCATCGCCACGGGCCACCCGCTCGCCGAGCCTGCGACAGAACGCCGGATGCGCTTCAAGAGCATCGCGCCCATGGAAATTCGGTACCACCAGCCAGGTCATCGGCACGCCGCCCAGCGCATCGACGGCTTCGACGAATGGCTGATAATCCGCCCACGTCGACGGTGCTACGTCGTGCAGCACCAGCAATACGGCGCGGCGGTTCAGGGGATCAGCCATTGGCCACCCGAGGCCAGGAATGGCCGAGGACCGCGTGATAATGACCGAGCAGGCTGTCGACCACACTGTCCCAGGAATAATGCCTTTCGACGTGTTGCCGCGCCTGCTGGCCGAGTTTCACGCAGCCGCGACTGAACAATTCGCGCACGGCATTGGCCATGGCTTGTGGGTTGTTCGGTGCGCACAGCAAGCCGCAGTCCTGGTTGACGATTTCCTCGAACGCCCCGGCCGCCACTGCGACCACCGGAATCCCGCAGGCCATGGCTTCGAGGATCACCAGACCGAAGGTTTCCTGATCGCCGGCATGCAGCAGGGCGTCGGCGCTGGCCATTAATCGCGCCACGGTGGCGGCCGGGCAGAACCCGTCGATCACGCTGACATTGTCCGGGACCACGGCGGGCATCGATGAGCCGACCAGCAACAGGTGATAGCGCGGGCCGAGGCGTCGCATGCATTTGAGCAGCACCGGCAGGTTCTTCTCTTTGGAGCCGCGCCCGGCAAAGATCAGCAGACGGGTGTCTTCGGCAATCCCCAGTTCGGCGCGCAGACCGTTGTCGCGGGCGTCGGGGTGAAAGGTTTGCAGATCCACCCCCAGTGGCTGCACAAAGACATTGCGCACCCCCAGCCCGGTGAGCTTGTCGGCCATGACCTGGCTCGGCGCCAGCACCCGGTCGAAATTGCCGTAGAGTTTGGTGACATACGCCTCGACATTCGGCGTGACCCAATGGCCCATGCGGTTGCTGACCAACAGCGGC
This sequence comes from Pseudomonas sp. 13B_3.2_Bac1, assembly GCF_025466205.1. Classification (NCBI taxonomy): domain Bacteria; kingdom Pseudomonadati; phylum Pseudomonadota; class Gammaproteobacteria; order Pseudomonadales; family Pseudomonadaceae; genus Pseudomonas; species Pseudomonas sp. 13B_3.2_Bac1. Next base: position 4,859 of record NZ_JANLOG010000156.1, on the reverse strand, counting down.
AGATCCGAGTGATAAAAGCCGATCACCGGCACATCCAGTTGGCGCCGTGCATCCAGCGCTGCCCAGGCAGTCAGGTACGGGTCGCCGACTTCGATCAGATCGGGCTGCAAATCCTGCAGGACATTGCGCCACGGCGCCAGACGCAGCGGGAAGCGATAGCCTTTGCCAAACGGCAGTGCAGGCGCGGGCACCGTGTAGACGCCATCGTGTTCACTAAAGTGCGCGCCGGGGATCAGCAGGCTGTGGCGAATGCCCGGTTTGACGCCCAGCCGACGATGCTTGGCGTCCAGATAGGTGCGTACGCCGCCGCTGGCCGGGGCGTAGAACATGGTGATGTCGGCGATGTGCACAATGACGAACCCTCCGCTGTGTTGCTCTTCCTTGGTTGACCTTTATCCAGAATAGATGTTCGGTCGGGATTGCGCGGGGGGAGTGTCAGGGAGGGGTTGTGGTGTTTGACAGGACGCCTTCGCGAGCAAGCTCGCTCCCACGGGGATCTGCAAACGACACAGATCCAATGTGGGAGAACAGGGTGTTGTAGGTGATATGCGCGGGGGGAGTGTCAGGGAGGGGTTGTGGTGTTTGACAGGACGCCTTCGCGAGCAAGCTCGCTCCCACAGGGATCTGCAAACGACACAGATCCAATGTGGGAGAACAGGGTGTTGTAGGCGATATGCGCGGGGGGGGGAGTGTCTGCGAGGGGTTGTGGTGTTTGACAGGACGCCTTCGCGAGCAAGCCCGCTCCCACAGGGATCTGCAAACGACACAGATCCAATGTGGGAGAACAGGGTGTTGTAGGTGATATGCGCGGGGGGAGTGTCAGGGAGGGGGTGTGGTGTTTGACAGGACGCCTTCGCGAGCAGGCTCGCTCCCACGGGGATCTGCAAACGACACAGATCCAATGTGGGAGAACAGGGTGTTGTAGGTGATATGCGCGGGGGGAGTGTCAGGGAGGGGTTGTGGTGTTTGACAGGACGCCTTCGCGAGCAAGCTCGCTCCCACAGGGATCTGCAAACGACACAGATCCAATGTGGGAGAACAGGGTGTTGTAGGCGATATGCGCGGGGGGGGGAGTGTCTGCGAGGGGTTGTGGTGTTTGACAGGACGCCTTCGCGAGCAAGCCCGCTCCCACAGTGGTTTTTGGTGGAACTCACAATGTGTGAACACCGAAGATCCAATGTGGGAGCGGGCTTGCTCGCGAAGAGGCCAGTGGCAGCGCCTTAAATTCTGAAGCTACCGACCAACTGCTTCAGCCGCGAAGCCTGCTGTTCCAGATCCGAACAGGCGCGCAACGTCGCCTGCAGGTTCTCGACGCCTTCCTGGTTCAGCGTGTTGATCTCGGTGATGTCGACGTTGATCGACTCGACCACCGCGGTCTGCTCCTCGGTCGCGGTCGCTACCGACTGGTTCATCCCGTCGATTTCGCCGATGCGCTGGGTCACGCTGTTGAGGCGTTCGCCGGCGAGGTTGGCGATTTCCACGCTGTCCTGGCTGTGGCGCTGACTGTCGCTCATGGTGCTCACCGATTCACGGGCGCCGACCTGCAGCTCCTCGATCATGGTCTGCACCTGCTGCGCCGATTCCTGGGTGCGGTGCGCCAGGTTGCGCACTTCGTCGGCGACCACGGCAAAGCCGCGTCCGGCCTCACCGGCACGCGCCGCTTCGATCGCGGCGTTGAGCGCCAGCAGGTTGGTCTGCTGGGAGATGCTGGTGATCACTTCCAGAATCTGCCCGATGTTCACGGTTTTGCTGTTCAGCGACTCGATGTTGCTGCTGGAGGCGCTGAGCATGCTCGACAGTTGATTCATCGCCTTGATGCTGCGATCCACCACTTGCTGGCCGTCTTCGGCGAGGCCGCGAGCGTCACTCGCCTGGTTCGACGCTTGCGCGGCGTTGCGGGCGATTTCCTGGGCGGCGGCGCCCAGTTGATTGATCGCGGCGGCGACGCTGCTGGTGCGCGAGGCTTGCTGGTCGGAGTTGTACATCGACGAGTTGGACGCCGCGACCACGCGCAGCGCGACCTCGTTGACCTGGCCGGTGGCCGACGACACTTCGCGGATCGAGCCGTGAATACGCTCGACGAAACGGTTGAATGCGGTACCCAACACACCGAATTCATCGTTATTGACGATGGTCAGGCGCTTGGTCAGGTCGCCTTCACCGTCAGCGATGTCTTCCATGGCGCGGGTCATGACGTGCAGTGGCTGGATCAGCAGGCGAATCAGCATGCCCAGCAGCGCGATGATGATGACCACCGCAATCACCGTGGCAATCACCGCCGAGGTGCGGAACTCACTGAGCATCGAGAAGGCTTTGTCCTTGTCCACCGACAGACCGATGTACCAGTTGACCGACGGCAGGCCTTTGATCGGGGTGAAGCTGACGATGCGAGTCTTGCCATCGACGGTGATTTCACTGAAGTCGCTGCTGATGCGCGGGGTGTCCTGCGGATAGGCTTCTTTCAGTGATTTCATCACCAGCGCCTTGTCCGGGTGCACCAGGATCTTGCCGTCGGCGCTGACCAGGAACGCGTAGCCCATGCCGGAGAAGTCCCGGGCGGTGAGGGTGTCGACCAGGGTTTGCAGGCTCAGGTCACCGCCGACCACGCCAACGCTCTGGCCGGCCTTTTTCGAGGCGGTGGCGATGGAGATTATCAACTGCCCGGTGGCGGCGTCGATGTACGGTTCGGTCAGGGTCGACGCGCTGCTGCTCTCGGCCCCTTTGTACCAAGGGCGCACCCGTGGATCGAAGCCGTCCGGCATCTTCACGTCCGGGCGGATGGTGAAGTGACCGGTGGCATCGCCCAGGTAAGTGGCCATGAACGTCGAGGTCAGGGATTTCTGTTCCAGCAAGCTGGCGACGTTGGCGGGTTCCGGATTGATGGCGATGTTCTGGGCGGCGTTCTCGACCAGCAGAATGCGTCCGTTGAGCCAGGTCTGGATGTTATCGGCAGTAACTTCGCCCATCTCGTTGAGATAGTTGTTCAAGTCAGCGCGGATCGCGTTGCGTTGCAGCCAGTCGTTGTACAGCGTGAACGAGGCGAAAGCGGCGATGACGATGAGGGCGGCGGCAAGCAAAATTTTATGGCTGAAGCGCAGATTTTTGTTCATGGCTTGGGGTTCCGCTAAGGTCTTAATGTCCTGGGCGTGCTTTTATAAAGGCGCGCAATATGGGCAAGGGTGAAACAAACTGATATTTCCGACTCTCCTTAGGGAAATGTCCGACCGACTTTTCAGTCAGGTTCTCGCCTTTATCTATCGGCCATACCGGATTAAAGATTAACCATAGGTGACAAAATGCCTGACACATCGCAACTCGTTATCGGCGCCGATCTGGCGGGGCAACCGATTGCTCAGGCCATGCGCCTGGCGAACCGCCACGGGCTGATCGCCGGTGCGACCGGGACCGGCAAGACCGTGACTTTGCAGCGTCTTGCCGAAACATTCAGTGACGCCGGCGTCGCGGTGTTCGCCGCTGACATCAAGGGCGATCTGTGCGGGCTGGGCGCTGCCGGCAATCCGCAGGGCAAAGTGGCCGAGCGCATCGCCGGGATGCCTTGGCTCGATTACAAGCCGCAGGCCTATCCGGTGACGCTGTGGGACATTCACGGCGAATCCGGTCATCCGTTGCGTACCACGTTGAGTGAAATGGGCCCGTTGCTGATCGGCAGCCTGCTGGAGCTGACAGACAGCCAGCAGTCGGCGCTGTACGCGGCGTTTAAAGTAGCGGACCGCGAAGGCCTGTTGCTGCTGGACCTGAAAGACCTCAAGGCGCTGCTCAATCACCTCAAGGACAACCCGCAGCTGCTCGGCGAAGACGCCGCGCTGATGACCACCGGTTCCAGTCAGGCGCTGTTGCGTCGGCTGGCGACTCTGGAGCAGCAGGGCGCTGAAGCCTTGTTCGGCGAACCGGCGCTGCAACTGGAAGACATTCTGCAACCGGCCGCCGATGGCCGTGGGCGCATTCATTTGCTCGATGCCAGCCGCCTGGTCCACGAAGCGCCGAAGGTCTACGCGACGTTCCTGCTGTGGCTGCTGGCCGAGCTGTTCGAGCAGTTGCCGGAGCGCGGCGATGCCGACAAACCGCTGCTGGCGCTGTTCTTCGATGAGGCGCACCTGTTGTTCGGCGATACGCCCAAGGCGTTGCAGGATCGGCTTGAGCAAGTAGTGCGATTGATCCGCTCCAAGGGCGTCGGGGTGTATTTCGTTACTCAGTCGCCGAGTGATTTGCCGGACAGCGTGCTGGCGCAACTCGGTCTGCGGATCCAGCACGGCTTGCGCGCGTTCACCGCCAAGGAACAGAAATCCCTGCGTGCGGTGGCGGATGGTTTTCGGCCAAATCCGGCGGTCGACACCTTGTCGGTGCTGACGGAGCTCGGCATCGGCGAAGCGTTGGTCGGTACGCTTGCCGAGAAGGGCACACCGGAAATGGTCCAGCGGGTGTTGGTGGCACCGCCGCAATCGCGGATCGGGCCGTTGAGCGAAACCGAGCGCACGATGCTGATCGCCGGTTCGCCGTTCAAGGGCCGTTATGACAAGCCGATCGATCGTGAGTCGGCGTACGAAATCCTGATGGGCCGCAAGGATCTGGCGCCGCCGGCAGAAACACCGGCCGGCAAGCCGGCAGCCGAGGAACCGAGCCTGGCCGATCGTGCCGGGGAGTTTCTGGGGACGGCGGCGGGGCAAGCGCTGAAGTCGGCGATGCGCCAGGCGGCCAATAATCTGGGTAAACAACTGGTGCGCGGCTTGATGGGCTCGTTGCTCGGTGGCAGCAAACGGCGTTGAGCCAAACTGTGGGAGCGGGGGTGGTCGCGCAACCCGGGGGTGCGTCGGGCCGCTTTCTGTAATAAAACACCCAAA